>JBAQWH010000458.1:0-3388 GCA_049298815.1 Thermoanaerobaculia bacterium
AAGAAGGAGCGGGTGGTCGACGTCGCCGCGACGTACAACGGGATCACGGTGACCACGACGGTGACGGTGCGTCCACCGGACGGCGCGATGCAGGCCGTGCCGCCATCCGCCATCCAGTGCGCCTCCGCCGCGCTCGTGCCATGCCTCACCGCGACGGCCACCGCACCGATCACAACGTTCGCCACGACCGACTACGCGCGGCGCTACTCCTTCTACACGCTCGAGCTGAACCTGCTGGCGGAGACCGAGGAGACATCGCTGCCGGCGCCGCGGATCGAATACGAATACATCTGGTTCGCCGGCCAGCCGCTCGCGCAGGTGCACCGCACGACCGGCGAGGTCGCCTGGTACTTCAACGACCACCTCGGCACGCCGCGCCTGCAGACCGACTCCTCAGCAACAATCGTGTGGCGCGCAGAGTACGAGCCGTATGGTGCGGTGTCGGCGTTCCGCGCCGGCGACGACAAGTACCAGCCGCTGCGTTTACCGGGGCAGGAGGCGGGCGACTCGGAGCTCGCGTACAACATCCATCGCTGGTACAGGGGTGGGTGGGGACGGTACTCGCAGGCCGACCCCATCGGGTTGGAAGGCGGGATTAACCTGTTCCTTTATACGGCCGCGAATCCGCTCGCACTGACAGATCCCCTCGGCCTTGATACTGCCGGTTGCGATTCGATACCAGACGCCAATCCATGCGTGAAAGAGTGCTGCGCCGCCCACGACAAGTGCTTCGACGACAATAACTGCACCTCAGGCTCTTGGGGAGACAAACCGAAATGTGGTTGCGACCAGACAAAGCAATGCAAGCAGTGCAACACCAGCGTTAAGAGTTGCATCAAGCTTTGCAGCCTCAAGGCCGGAATTGGCAGCAGCAAGAAACCCAACTACTACTGCGCAAAGCTGCATCAGTACATCAGCATTCCGAAAGACTTCCCCTCGGTCGAAGCGGCCGAAATAGCGTGTGAATACGATCACGCGAAGGACTGTAAGATCCCACTCTCACCTACATCGCCGACGAAGAAGCCATGACATCGTGTGACATATATGACACGGGTCACGACGGAATTCTGAGAGGACCACATGGGTAGTGGCTTTTTCCTTGGAGGTTCGGGGACCGCATTCGCGGTCTATGTCCTTCTCCAGTGCCTCGCGGTAGTCACACTCAGGACGACACGCCGGCGGCTTGTCGTTCTTTTCCCGGCACCGGCGATGATATGTGTGCTTCTATGGACCGTGTATGCATATCACGAGGATGCGAGCCTGTGGCCGATCGTCATGATCTTCGGGAGCCCGCTGGCGGCGTTGGCCGTTATCGCGGTTTGGATCGCGATGTGGGTGGAGGAACGGCGAGAGGCCACGGCAACGCTTAAACAACCTTCTCGTCAACGATAGCAACATGTCCCGGTGGTATCGGGCGGGGTGGGGGAGGTACTCGCAGAGCGATCCAGCCGACCTCAACGCGGGAGTTAACCTGTTCATTACGCCTACGCACGCCCCACCGGCGGAGTTGATCCGCCCGGACTGGTCACTGTCACCGATGACATCACGCGTTACTACTTCGATCAGGTGAATTCGTGGCTGCAGGTCTGTCAGTCCGGAGCCGGTGAATGTGGCCGTGTTGGCGTCAGAACGGCGTGCACGTGTTCGCTGGTAGGTGGCTGCTGGAGAGCTTCGGCGACAGTTACCTCCACGGGCGAAATCAACCTATACACTGGCGACTTCAAGAACCTTCCTCGACAACCTGCCAACTCGTCGATCGACAGCTGGGAGGATGCTCTCGCGCATGCGTACGATTTCCATGTAAAACCCGCGGCGAGAGCTGCAGTTAAAGTTCTCAGCCGAACAGAAGCGAAGAAATACAACTCAGCAGTGGAGTGTGTGGTGGCGTGCGTGGGCGACCAGGCGAAAGCCGAGGCTGCATTCCTGAAGACCATCAGAGACACACAAACCATGGAAGATTGGGGTCAGGTCCGCGGTCCGCGGTTGAATGGTCGAAGCGAGGATGGCGTGAGGGGTCAAGGATGGCGTGAGGGGTCACACCTTCGTTCTTTAGACATTGCTCGGTCCTGCTGACAGGACCCGACCGACGCCCTTGACCCTTGGCCACAACCGGGTCGGGTTGCACTCGGGTTGCACCATTTCGCGATCGGGGCCGCTTGGGGATGGTGGTGGACGGCCGGTGACGGCTCGTAAGTTACTGATCTACAAGCGTCACCGACCGTCGCCCAACCGTTGTGGCGCTTCCCAAGCTCTTGGTCGCGGGTTCGAATCCCGTCGCCCGCTCCAATCCTGACTCTCGGGAACCGACCCCCTCTCACCGTTCGAGGGAGCCGGGTTCGCTCCGCGCGGGGTTCGCACGCGATCGCCGAGAAGCGCCCGCGCGTTGCCTACTCGGGGACGTCCCGCGACCTGTGCTCTCCGGCGGCACCATCCTACGCCGTACGTCACACCCCAGTGACCCCCTCCTGATGCATCCTCGGGCCATCCGGCAGTCGGGTCGCTGCCGTGCCTCGTTGCCGAAGGAGGGGCCATGCCTTCATCGCGCGATCGCTTTGCTCTTGGATTCGCCGTCGTCGCGCTTCTGGTCGTCCCGGTGGTGCTTCGCGGTGACCAGCTCCAGCATCCGCCACCGGTCGCCGAGCTCGAAGGCGTCGTCTACGAGTTGGACGGCGTCGATGAGATCGAGGCACAAACGCTGCTGGCGTCGGCGGAGGCAGCTCTGTGGCTCCCCGACCTGAAACGGCTGCGCTGGCTCGACACGCGCTCCGCCGTTGCGGCGTTCCGATCCGATGGAAGGACGCAGCGGACGAAGGTGAGTGAGTTCGCGGCCGGCCTCGACGCGGATTACCCCGCCTTCCGCCTGAACCGGTTCGGGGCCTATCTGCTGAAACTGCCCGACCGACGCGAGAAGCTCGCACCGACCACCGGCGCTCCGCCGCTCGCGTCCGATGCAACCGCGCTCAGCGATTCGTTCGAGAGCGGCATGGACAATTGGCTCCTCGCCGACAACGCCGGCGGACAGTACGCCTTCACCCGCATGGGATGCACCGCGCGCACAGGCAGCTGGAGCGCCGATGCGGTGCGCGGAGGGACCGCCGGTCAGTACCTGTTCTGCTCCGACGCGTACCCGGTGAACATCGTCACGCAGCTGACGCACAAGACGTGCGACGCGATTCGCGGCGCGGGCGAGGCGTGGCTCGACTTCTACTTCAGCGCCGACATGGACGCCTCGGAGACCATCGGCGTCTACTACGAAGCTTCCGACGGATACATCTACGGCTACACCTTTTCCGGCAGCTGGACCGGCTGGAATCGCATCGTGCTGAACCTGAAGCAGTGGAACCACGTCGGCGACCTCACCGCCTTGCCGTGCGCGCAGCTGATCTTC
>JBAQWH010000459.1:0-2926 GCA_049298815.1 Thermoanaerobaculia bacterium
CTCTTCACTCTTCGATTGCTATCTTCTCAATCCCTTCACGACGAGGAGGCGAATGGGGCCTGGGTTGCCCCCGCGGTCTTCAAAACCGTCGTTTCGGCGCGGAAGCGTCGAAAGGTGAGTTCGATTCTCACACGCCTCCGCCATTCATTCTAAAGCACTTATACGATTCCGGCCGACGTCGTCGCGAGCTCCTCGAGCGCGATTGTGACCCCCGCACTTGACCCAACCCCACAAAAGAACCCACATTAGAAACGAATGAGAACCCCAACCGGCAGCGTCACGCGACGCGGCGACGCCTGGCTCGCGCGGATCACCTGGACCGATCGCGACTCCGGAAAGCGACGCGAGCGGAGCCAATTCGTCCCGACCAAGCGGAAAGGACTCGATCTCGTCCACGCATGGCGTCAGAGCTGGGAAGACACCGGCACGGTCCCGCCGGCGGAGACGATCGCCGCCCAGGTCCCGCCGCCGCGACGAACCGACGGCCGGCACACGTTCGACGAGCTCGCCGCGCACTACCGCGAGAAATACGCCGTCCCGCCCGTGTACAACGGCGACCGGAAGATCCGCGGCCAACGCAGCTGGAGAACGACCCTCGGACACGTGACGCACCTCGAGGCAGCGTTCGCCGGCGCAGACCTCGAGGCGATCACCTGGCCCCGAATCGACGACCTCCGATCCGAGCTCCTCGCCGGGAAGACCGCTCGAGGCGACGACCGCTCCGTCGCATACACGAACCGCGTTCTATCGACGCTCCGCCGGATGCTCCACGTAGCGCGTCAGCGCGAATGGATGACGGTCGACCCGTTCAGCCGCGGCGATGCCCTGGTCAACCAGGCGCACGAAGTCGAGCGAACGCGGATCCTCGAGCCGGCAGAGGAAACAGCACTCCTCGCCCACTGCACCGCCCAGCAGAAACGCCTGCACCTCCGCGCGATCATCGTCACCGCCATCGAGACAGGAATGCGCGAAGACGAGATTCTCCGGCTCCGCCTCGAGGATGTTGATTGGCAGACGAACACGATCCACGTCCGGACCATGCACACGAAGACGCTCGAGAAACGCGACGTTCCGCTGACGCGCCGACTCCGCGACGAGCTCGTCGCATGGCTGCACGTCCGCCCGACGAGCGATCGCCTGTTCGGCATCCGGAACCGGCTCCGCGCGAGCTGGGACACCGTCCGCGATCGCGCCGCGAAGGATTGCCCGTCCCTCGCCGCGGATCCGATCACGTTTCACGACCTCCGGCACACCGCCGCAACCCGGATGATCCTCGCCGGCGTCGACGTCTCGATCGTCGGAAGGATCCTCGGACACAAGACCACGCAGACGACAAAGCGATACGTCAACGTAAGTAAAGCAGTCGCCGCCGGCGTCGCCCGCAAGATGGACCAGAAAGCCCGGCCGCCACGGAAGGCGCGCGCGATCGCCGCGGCCGCCGCTCCCGTGAATTAGGAAGGATCGCCGGCCGACGCCGGCGCTTTTCGTTTCTTCCGCGCCGGCCGATGCGCCGCGAGAAACCCGATCTCCCGCCGCTTCCGCGGCCGGATCTTCGTTTCGCTGATCCCGATCACCGTTCCCACGCCGACCAGCTGCGCGACGTCCTCGTCGACGTCCCCGGCCGGCGGAGCCGGCGGATCCGCTTTCCGCTTCGCCATCAGAGCACCTCGAGATCAGCCCACCCCGACTCCGAGACTCCCCGACCCACACGGAGCGTCAGCAGACCCGGCCGCGACACCTGCCCCGACCCGTGACGCCACCAGTCCGACCCGCCCTCGAGCGCCGGCGCCTGGATGTGCGTTTTCGATCCCGACTCCGTCACGAGCAGATGATGATAGTGCCCCGTGATCAGGATCCGCGCGTCGCCGATCGCCTGCTGCCCGTGCGCCTGCTGCGCCCACCAGTCCATGACTCGTTTCGCGATCGTCGACGCCTCCGGCGCGAACTTCGACGCCGTCGCCTTCGACGACTGCACGATGTGCCCGTGAGTGATCCCGACGATTTCTCCCTCGACGTCGAACGTCAGCGCGAGCTCGTCTTTCGGAATCCGAAACTTGACATGCCCGAACGCCGTCGGATTCTGATTCAGCACGTCCTCGACCTGGTCGAAAATCGACAGATCGTAGTTATCCCCGAAATCCGTGTACGACTTTCCGTCCCGCCGCACCTCGCCGTGATTCCCGCCGACCGCGCCGACGACGACCCGGGAGAACAGCGGCGCCCACCGCTCGAGCATCCGAACGACGAGCCGACGCATGACGCCGACCTGGTCCCTCATGTTCAGCTGCGTCCGAAACGCCTGCTGTGCATAGTGACCGTCACAATTCTCGATCAGGTCCCCCAGGCCGAACAGATAGAGCGTCCCGATCTCCCGCCCGATCGCGCGGAGCTCCGAGACACGACCCACGACCCGCTCGATCTTCGCGAGGCAACGATGCACGGTCCCCTCGACGCCGTCCCCGTCCGCCTTGCCCATCTGAGGATCCGCGAGCGTGACGACCATCGCGCCGTCAGGCGCCGGAACCGACTCCGCCGGCGCCGGCACGTGATCCCGAATCTCGCAATACAGCCGCTCGAGCTCCACCACCCGCACCGGATCGATTCTCTCGAGGTTCGCCCGGTAGTAGTAGAGCCATTTCTCTTCATAGCCGACCGTTTTTCCGTCCGCCTTGACCGGAACGACCGCCTGCCATCGCCGCACGTTCAGCGGACCCACAATGCGCCAATGGTCCGGATCCAGATTCCACCCGACGAGCAGCCGCCGCTCGTCCGGATGCGGATCCTCGAGCGGCTCCGAACACGCCGTCGCCGTGTTCCCCCGCTCCTCGACGCCAGGCTCCCACCCTTTCGGATGCTCCCGCCGCAACGGCAGCCGCACCGGCTCCGCGTACCCGTCCCGCGGCGCCGCGAGCTCCGCCGCCACGTC
>JBAQWH010000460.1:0-2358 GCA_049298815.1 Thermoanaerobaculia bacterium
GTACGTGGCCGACGGCGGCATCGCGATCGAAGGCGTGGCCACCCATCTGGACCGCGACGATCTGCTCAATCTCTTCAACGAATTCTTCTCATCGCAGCCCTCAAGTGGAGGTCGTGTTTGAAACACACTGCGTTGCTGACGTTCGGCCTCGGGCTCGTGACGGCGCTGGCGTTCGGATGGATCGCATTTCCGAACGCCCTCTACCGCCAGATCGAGCAGCCGATGCAATTCAGCCACAAGACCCACACCGGTGAAGCGGTCGGAATGGCCTGCGAAGACTGCCACTCGTTCGACGAGAACGGCAGGTTCGCAGGGGTGCCGGGAATCGAGACCTGCACCCCCTGCCACTCGGAAGTGACCGGCACCTCGCCGCACGAAAAGATCCTCGTCGAGCAGTACGCCGCGAAGAATCGCGAAGTCCCCTGGCTCGTCTACTCGAAGCAGCCCGAGAACGTCTTCTTCTCCCACGCCTCGCACGTGAAGCTCGCCGGCATCAAGTGCGAGCGCTGCCACGGACCGCACGGATCGACCGAGAGCCTTCGCCCCTATCAGCAGAACCGGCTCAGCACGTACAGCCGCGACATCTGGGGGCAGTCGATCGCGCGTGTCCGGACCGCTGAATGGGACGGCATGAAGATGACCGACTGCTCCAGCTGTCACCACGAGCGCGGCGTCGAGGAAAGCTGTCTGACCTGCCACAAGTGAGACGGGAACGAACCATGACGATGAATGTGACACGCCGGGCGGTACTCGGATTCGGCGGCGGAGCGGCGGTAGGCATCGCGCTCTCGCCCGCGCCGTGGAAGTTGCTCGACGACCTCGGCATCTGGACGCAGAACTGGAAGTGGATCCCGCGGCCGCCGCACGGCCCGGTCACCCTCCGAACGACGAACTGCTCGCTCTGCACCGCCGGCTGCGCCGTGCAGGCCCGCTGCATCGGCGGCCATCCGGTCGCGATGAAAGCGGTTGCCGCCGACACCCTCGGTTCGGGAGCTCTCTGCCCGCTGGGGCAGACCGGACATCACCTTCGCTACCACCCTGCGCGGCTGACCTCCGCGGTCAGAATCGGAAGGAAGAGCGGAGCGAAGACAGAGGCTCTTTCAACCGACGCGGTGGTCGCCGAGACGGCGCGCGCGCTTCGTCGCAGCGGCACCGTCGCAGTCCTCGACATGCGTCCCGGACGGAGCGTGTCGTGGGGCTGGCGCCGCCTGATGGCCGAAGTGCCTGACGGCGTCGTGATCAACGGACCGGGACGCGAAGGGGCGAGCCTCGCGACGCTGCGCGGCATGCTGCAGGGCGATGCGCCGGCTGTCGGCGTCGACCTCGAGCATGCACGCGCGATCCTCAGCTTCGGTGCTCCGCTTGCCGAAGGTTGGGGAAGCCCGCACTTCACCGGAAAGCTCCTCAGAAGAGGGAAGGGCGAGTTGCACTTCGTGCAGGTCGACCCGACCCGCACCCGCACCGCGGAGGTCGCCGACAGGTGGCTCGCCGCGAGGCCGGGGACCGAGGCGGTGCTCGCACTCGGCATCGGCCACGTGATGCTGGCGGAAGGGCTGGCGACGGCGGACGCGGTCAAGGCGTCGGTCGACTTGAGCGACTATGTGACGCTCGTCGACCGCTTCACTCCGCAGGCTGTCGAGGCGGTTACCGGAGTCCCGGCGCAGTCGATCGTGCTCGCTGCGCGCGAGATCGCCGGGAACCTCCCCGCGGTCGTGATCGCGGGTGAGGATGCGGGTGGCGGCCGATTCGGCACGCTCACCGAGACCGCGATCCTCGGGCTCAATGCGCTGCTCGGGACGCCGGGGCAGGAAGGTGGCGTGATCGCTCACGCAGAGCTCCCGGCTCCGTTTGCGGACGAGAAGCTCGCGGCGGTCAGGGAGCTCGACGAAGTCCCCGCCGGCTCGATCTCGCTCCTCCTCATCGACAGCTCGGCTGGCGAGGGCGTGGTGCCCTGGCCGGTCATTTCGAAGAAGCTCGCGAAGGACGCACGAGTGATCGCGATGTCGCCGTATCTTGCCGGCCTCGCGCTCCACGCCGACCTGGTCGTGCCGACGGCGCCGTTCCTCGAGGGGACCCTCGAGATCGCGACTCCGTTCGACTCGACGCGGCCGATGCTCGCGCTGGCTGTGCCGATCGGTACGCCGCGCGAAGGAATCGCCGATCCGATCGAGTTCGTCAGGACGTCGCTGATAGCGGCCGGCCTGCCGGCCACGGGCGACTGGACGAAGTCCGAAGAGTTGATCCGGGCACGGGTCGCAGCCATCCACGCGAGCGGCGACGGCGAAGTCGTCGCAGCGGCAGCCGGGACCACGACACCGATGGCCGATCTCGCGTCGGCCGACGACCTCTGGACCGCGC
>JBAQWH010000461.1:0-5301 GCA_049298815.1 Thermoanaerobaculia bacterium
ACCGAAACCTTCACCTACACCGTGTTCGACGGCGTGGCTTCAAGCGTCGGCACCGTCACCGTCACCGTCACACCAGTGGTCGTCGTCAACACCCCGCCGACCGCTGTCAACGACGAGGCCACCACCGCAGAAGACACCGCGCTCGAGATCGCCGTCATCGCCAATGACACTGATGCCGACGGTGATTCACTCACCGTCACCGCCGCGTCAACTCCCGGCCACGGCGCCGTCGTCATCAACGGTGCCACCGTCACCTACACCCCGGCAACCAATTGGCATGGCACGGACAGCTTCACCTACACCGTCAACGACGGCAACGGCGCCAGCACCACCGCAACCGTGTCGGTGACCGTGACGCCCGTGAACGATGCGCCGGTCGCCGACGACGACACCGCCACCCCGACCCAGGGCCCGGGCCCAACCGGCAGCGACGTGCTGGACAACGACAGTGACGTCGACGGCGGCTCGCTGTCGATCACCGACGTCACCCAACCCGAAAACGGCACCGTAGCGTTCACCGCGACAGGGGTCAGCTACACCCCCGACGCCGGCTTCGCGGGCTCCGAAACGTTCACTTACACAGTCAGCGACGGCACCGCGTCCGCCGTCGCCACGGTCACGGTCACGGTCACGCCGGTCAACCAAGCACCTCAGGTTGTCATCAGCGACGCCGAAGTCGACGACGATGGTGTGGTCACCGGGCTAATCACCGTCACCGACCCGGACGGCCCGGGGCTCACCGTGACCCCGCCGACCGTCGCTGAAGGCAGCGTCGGAGTTACCAACCTGGGCGGCGGAGTCTTCGCCTTCACGTTCACCCCCACGCAGGAAGCTCGCGAGAATGCCTGGGCTACAACAGGAGAAGACTCGGTTGCCCTGGTGTTCACCGTGTCCGACGGTGTTACGGTGCCGGTCACCTCGAGTGTCACAGCGACCATCTCCCCGGTTGAGCCGACAACCGATCCGGGCGGCGAGTACGGCACCATCGATCTGACCGACCTGGACCTGCTCACCGGTATCTCCGTGACCAACGGCGCCCAAGTTTACGTCATCGGCAGCGGTTCGTTGGACTTCGACGGTGACGGCACAGTCGATTACGACGGCTTCACCCTCGGCAACGTCAATATCGACGATCAAACGCTTACCCCGGTTGTCCTGCTGGCCGAGGGCGACCAACCGTACGACCTGGCAGTCGGACCCAATGGCTGGATTTACGTGGCCGACACCGAAAGCGGCGTAACCGCCTACGACCCCGCCAACGCATACGCGCCCACCACCGTCACAACCGAACCCGCAACCCAGGTCGTCTACGCCAACGACCGCCTGTACGTCACCAGCTTCATCTTCGATGAAGACACACAAGCCGGTTTCCTGCACATCTTCGACTCAGACCTCAGCCCCATCGGTTCCACGATCACCCTCGACGGTCTATCCGCCGGCCTCGCGGTCGGACCCACGGGCCTGCTTTACATCACCACGCTGACGTTCGGGTCAGACCCGTCTGAACCCACGATCGGCGCGCTGGGCATTTACGACGCCGACGGCACACCCGTCACCAGCATCCCCCTGGCCGGCACCTCCCCGTACGGCCTCGAAGTCGATGAACTAGGCATCGCCTATGTAGTCGACATCGTCGCGCAAGCCATCATCGCGGTAGACCCCGAAGCAGGGATCGTCGGCACAATCGACGTCCCAGGCGCAATCGGCATCGATATCGGCCCCGACGGCCTGCTCTACGTCACCAATCAGACCTACCGAAGCGTCGATATCTTCGATCCAGCCGATTTCACATCGGGACCCGGTGATGACACCGTGAGTTTGTCCGAGCTGGAAATGCTCAGCGGTATCTCCGTGACCACCGGAGGTCTGGTCTACATCATTGGCGGCGACGTCGGCGACTTCGCGCTCGGCACAGTCGATGTCGAGGATCAGACGTTCACCCCGGTCGTCCTGTTGGCCGGCAGCGGCCAACCCTTCGACCTGGCAGTTGGACCCAATGGCTGGATCTATGTCGCCGACACCAGCAGCGGTGTAACCGCCTACGACCCCGCCAACGGATACGCATCCACTACCGTAACGACGGAACCCGCAACCCAGGTCGTCTTCGCCAATGACCGGTTGTACGTCACCACCTACACGTCGGTTTCAGGCATACCAACCGTCGGTTCCCTGTGTATCTTCGACGCCAACCTCACCCCGATCGGCTCACGGATCACACTCAACGGGGTGTCCGCCGGCCTCGCGGTCGGACCGACCGGCCAGCTGTACATCACCACACTGACGTATGCGAACGACCCGTCTCAACCGCCGACCAGTGCGCTGAACATCTACACCGCCGACGGCGCACCTGTTACCAACATCCCGTTGACCGGCATCCTCGCCTACGGCGTCACAGTCGACGACCAAGGCATCGCCTATGTCGTCAACGCCACTGGAGGTCGGATTATGGCAGTGGACCCCGAAGTTGGCATCATCGGCAAAATCAACAGTGTCCCAGGAACACTCGGCATTGATATCGGGCCCGACGGCCTCCTCTACGTCACCAACCAGATCAGCCGAAGCGTCGATGTCCTCGAAATCGAGATCCACCCCAACCTGGCCCCTACAGTTGGCACGCCGGCCTTCGGCATCACCAGCACCGGTGGCTGGGGAACGCAGTACGGCACCGTCAACGTCGCCGATACCGACGGCGACCCACTCACCTTCACGCTCGTTTCAGGCAGCATTGATTCCGAAGTCGGCGATGTATTGGTGGATCCACTAAACGGTTCGTGGGTCTTCACACCAACCCTCCAAGCGCGTTTCGCAGCAGCGGCCGCATCCGATCCAGTGAATGCGACCTTCACACTCCTTGTAACTGACGGGATCGATTTCGTAACTGTCCTTGTCTCCGCACCAATCACGCCGTATCACAATCAGGCTCCGCAAGTATCCGGCTTGGGATTCACGATCGAGAGCATCGATCCCGACAGCGGAGTCGTCTCGGGATACCTCTCGGTGTCCGACGCAGACACCAACTACTACCCCGAGTTCGGCCAACTCAGCTACTCAGTAGATGGAACCATCACAGATGCACTGGTCCAGATAGACGCAGCCGGACGCTTCACATATACGCCATCCGAGTCGGTACGCGTAAATGCTTTTATCTCTGAAGATTTCGACGCAGCGTACTTCAGCGTCATTGTTAGCGACGGTGAGTCGAGTGTGGTCGTCGACGTCGAGCTGCCGATCGTCCCACTCGCAGTGCCGACCGGCGACCAAGGTCTCGCTGTCGCGGCCGACGGACGCATGTACTTCACATCCTATCTGCCGCACGACGGCGCGGGCAGGGTGATCGTGCTCAATCCGGACAGGTCATACATCACGACCATCAACCTTGCCACCGTACTCAATCGGCCGTTCGCCAGCGCATACGACGTCGTTGTCGGTGCTGACGGAAGGATCTTTGTCAGCAGTGAGGTCGGTGCGTCCGCTGCGGCGATCACGAACGAGACCGGTACCGGTGCCATCGTGGTCATAAACCCTGACAATGACTATGTTGCAGCGGTTTTCGCGTACCTCGACAAACCGGTCAGCGCTCTCGCGGTGGGGCCGGACGGCCGGGTGTATGTGGCCAATTGGAATGACGACAAAATCGCAGTCTTCAACGCCGACGGGTCATCGCATTCGACGATCACCAGCGGGGAAATCACAGAAGGCGATGACACCGGAGTTGCGGGTCTCGCGCTCGGCTCGGACGGTCGCATGTACCTCACCAAGCCGGGCCTCGGTGCGATCAAGGTCATCAGCAGCAACGGGTCCACGGTCGACATCTTCGACGTCGGCGGGTCGCCGTGGGCAATTGCCCTGGCGGCCGACGGGAGCGCCTATGTTACGGATTTCGATTCGACCAGCGTCAGCGTTATCGGATCAAATGGCAACTCCCTGCGAACAATTCGGATTCCATCGGGTGGAATCGCCTCCGATGTCACGGTCGCCCAAGATGGCACGGTACTCATCGCCTACGCCACGCCCGCGGGCAGCGAGATCATGGCAGTTAGCCCGACAGTGCCGGGCGCGGAACCCGACGCCACGCAGCTAGGTGACGCCATCTTGGGCGAGCCCATTCAGTTTGGGGCACTGATCGCTGGCGACGTGCTGTACCAGACAACTGTTCGCAGCGGACCCGACGGCCAAACGTCTACGTCAGTGACCGTCATCCAGCCCAACGGTGAGCGGTTCACCTTTCAGGCCGCCGGATCACCCTCGGAACCGGCAGTTCTCGGACCGGCCTCCAGCACTTACCAGACGGTTACCGTCTACGACGCCAGCATCTCGGCCTACCGATCGGGTGTCCTGATCGTCACCAGCACCGGTGAGTCTCGGTTCACCGGGTTGCACGCCGGCACAGCGGTGGGATCAACCATTTTCGGCCTGGACGGAACGGGATACCAGATCCTGTCCAGTCAGAGTTCGGACTCGGGTGCGTACGTCACAACTGTCCTGGTCATCACGCCGTCCGGGGTTTCGGCGCACCTGGTCGAGGGCTATCCAGGCAGCCCACTGGCCGGCGAGTTCGGCGTTGTTGTCGCGCCGGGCGGATCGGTTTACCTGACCACAACGTCTCTCACCGAGCCCGCGGGATCCGAATCCGGATTCATCACCACGGTTACGCAGTTCGGACCCGCTGGAAGACTCAGCGCGTTCAGCACGGCAGGATTTGCCGGTGGGCCGGTCGCGATCGCGCCCGACGGAGCCATTTACCAGACCATCGGTGACGTATCTGTCGAATCAGGCACGGGCCGAGCGGAATTCATTGCCTCTGTCGCAGTCGTGACTGCCGCCGGCCTTATTGTGCTACCTCAAACCAGCCAGGGAGCCCCGGTGGGAGCTGCCGTCATCACCGCCGAGGGGCATATCTATCAGACGACGGTAGATGTCGCCGATATCGACGCCCCTGCAGACCGGTTGTGGCATCTACTCGAAACCGTCGAACCGGATTCGATCGCATGGGCTTTCGAGCGTATTCCCACAGCCGTGGAGGTAGTGGGCGACAGGATCTACATCGCCGACTCCAGCGGTACGTTGACCATCCTCGAGGACACCGGCGCGTTCGTCGCCTCCGTCTACCTCGGCGATGAATCTGGATCAGCCGCCGGCGCCATCTCCGACATTGCTGTCGATGGCAATGGCCGCATCTACGTGGCTAATGCGTCTGCCGGCATGGTGTGGGCTTTCGATCCGGCGTCCACGACTGCTACGCCAGATTTGTTCACGATCCCCGGTGCGATGACATTGGCTCTCAGCAACACAGGAAAGCTG
>JBAQWH010000462.1:0-5956 GCA_049298815.1 Thermoanaerobaculia bacterium
GCGGAACTCCCCGCGATGGAACGCGCGCGTCTCGCGGCCTACGTCGCGGCGGACGGGCGTGCGCCGGCGGGCAGTGCGCTCACCGTGAAGACCCGCGGGCTCGCTCACCTGATCCTCTCCCTTCCCGACTGGCAGATGAAGTGAGGAGACGTCGATGAACCACACCAGACGCACGTTTCTGAAGGCTGCCGGCGCGGGGGTCTCGATCGCGGTCCTCGGTCCGTCGCTCGATGTGCTCGCAGCACCACAAGACGGACGCTCGATCGTCGTACTCCAGCTGGCCGGAGGGAACGACGCGCTCAACACGGTGATCCCGTTTGCCGATGCGCGCTATCGATCGCTCAGGCCGACGCTTGCGATTCCCGACGGCGAGATCATCCGGCTCGACGACCGGATCGGCGTCCATCCTTCGCTCGCGAAGTTCGCCGGGCTGTATCGCAGCGGCAAGGCGGCGTTCGTAACCGGCGTCGGCTTCCCCTCGCTCGACCGGTCCCACTTCCACTGCCAGGACGTCTGGCAGAGCGGGATCGAGGGTGACGCGCACGACCTGCATTCGTCGGGAGGCTGGCTCGGACGCCTCGCGGATACCTATCTTTCACCGGCGGGGTCGCCGCTCGTATCGCTCGCCATCGGTTCGAAGATTCCGTTGGGGATGAGCGGCCATGAGGTCTTCCCGGCGGCGATCTCCGACCCCGCGACGTTCGACGTGGCCACCGACACGCGCTATGCCGACGACAGGGCTCCGTTCGTCGCAGCGCTCGAAGACCTCTATGCCGGCATGCACGGCGATGAGTCGCCGGCGGGGATGATCCGCCGCTACGGCGGCGAGATGTTCGACTCGATCGACCTCGTGAAGCTCCTCCCTCCCGCCGACCCGCTCACTACCTATCCCGCGACCGCGCTCGGCCGCGCGATGAGCTTCGCTGCGCGGTCGCTTTCCGGACCGACCGGCACGCGGCTCGTCTGGGTGACGGCCGGCGGATACGACACGCACAACAACCAGCTCGACACCCACGCGGCGCTCCTCTCGGACGTCTCCGAGTCGCTCGCAGCGTTCTGGTCGGATGCCGAGAGGAACGGTTTCTCGGACCGGGTGGTCGTCATGGGATGGTCCGAGTTCGGGAGGCGGGCCCAGGAGAACGCGAGCAATGGCACCGACCACGGCAAGGCGGGGACGGTCTTCCTCCTCGGCGGGGGAGTGAAGGGGGGTGCGATCTACGGCGACGTCCCCGATCTCGGCTCCCTCGATCAGGGCGACCTCCGGAACGAGATCGACTTCCGCAGCGTCTACTCGACCCTGATTCAGGACTGGATGAAGCTCGACCCGCATCCGGTCCTGCACGGACACTTCGAGAATCTCGGGTTCATCAGCCGGGGCGCCCCGCCACGCCGCCGCAGCGCGAGGTGACCGCCGTAACGCGACGACGTGCAGAAAACGCGGTAGGTCACCACAGAGACACAGAGGGCACAGAGGCACACAGAGGGGTGCGGCGTGCGGTTCGCGCTCTGTGAACCTCTGTGCTCTCTGTGCCTCTGTGGTTGTTTTCTGAAATCTGGGCGCTCCGAGGGACTCAGGGACCGAGGGACTCAGGGACTCCCGGTCCTGCCCGAACTTTGCACCACCCCAGCGGCATGAAGATGCTGCTCCTGATCATCGCTCTCATCGCTGCCGCCTGCACTCCGGTCGCGACCGCTCCGGACGCACAGCCTGTGACCACGGGGTCAGTCGCCGGGGTCCGGTTCGCCGTTGAGAAGGTTTCCACCGGGACGATCCGGCTCACGCTCGACAACGGCGCGCCACACGCGATCGGATACAACCTCTGCTCGAGCGAGCTGCAGAGCCGGAGCGGCGCGGAATGGCGTCCTGTTCCGTCCGAGGAGATGTGCACCATGCAGCTCCTCACTCTGAACCCGGGACACGATGCGACGTTCGAGAAGCGGATGCCTGCGGGGTTGCCGGCCGGCGACTATCGCTACGTGACCCGAGTCGAGAGCCCTCTCGGAACGCCCGCGACGCGTCTCGCCACCGAGCCGTTCCAGCACTGAGGTGCCCCTGCCGGGTCCCTGGCCGATCCGCGCTCATTCGTTGAGCCGGAATCAGGAAAGGTGTGCCTGCCGCCCCTTTCTACGCACCCAACGTCCCGTTTGCTGATAGCCTCCGCCGGTCCAAACCGGTTGAATTGGAGGTCACCCATGGGTCTCTTCTCCACCTCTCGGATCTTCGTGCTCCTCACCGTCGTCCTCTCACTCACTCTCATCGGCCCGGCGCTGGCAGAAGCGCCACCAGCTGCCGATCCCGTCAAACAGCAGCAGCCGCCACCACCACCGGAACCGCAGACAGTCCCCGAAGGGCAGCCGATGCTCGAAGAGATCGTCGTCACCGCGCAGAAGCGCGAGGAGAACGTGAAGGACGTTCCCTCGGCGGTGACGGCCGTTCCCGACCGGACGATGAACGTGATCACGGCCGGTGGCGCCGACGTGAAGGCGTTGTCGGGCCGCGTTCCCAGCCTGCTCATCGAATCGTCGTTCGGCCGCGCCTTCCCGCGCTTCTACATCCGCGGCCTCGGCAACACCGACTTCGACCTCAACGCGTCGCAGCCGGTGTCGATGATCTACGACGAAGTCGTCCTCGAGAACCCGGTGCTCAAGGGGATGCCGGTGTGGGACATCGAGCGGGTGGAAGTCCTGCGCGGCCCGCAGGGGACCCTCTTCGGACGCAACACTCCCGCGGGGATCGTGAAGTTCGAGTCGAAGAAGCCGACGAAGGAATTCGAGGCGATCGTGGAAGGCTCGTACGGCACGTTCGGCACGTCCGACCTCAAAGGCGCCGTCAGCGGTCCGCTCACCAGCACGCTGGCCGCGCGCTTCTCGTGGCTCGTGCAGCGTCAGGACGACTGGATCGACAACGAGCACGCCACCGGCGGCGAGCTCGGCGGCTACCAGAACTTCGCCGGCCGCCTGCAGTTTGCCTGGGAGCCCAGCCTTCGCCTCCGTGCGCTGTTCAACCTGCACGCGTGGGACGTCGACGGCACCGCGCGCATCTTCCGCGCAAACATGATCAGGAAGGGGACCAACCAGCCGGTGGACGGGTTCGACCAGGAAAAGGTCTGGTTCGACGGCGACAACCAGCAGGAGATCTCGTCGCAGGGGGCATTCGCGCGGTTCGACTACAGCTTCGACCGGGCCATCCTCACCTCGATCACCGCGTTCGACACGCTCGACATGTACAGCCGCGGCGACATCGACGGCGGCTACGGGGCCTCCTTCGCGCCGCCGTACGGGCCGGGCTTCATCCCGTTCTACTCGGAGTCGGCGGACGGCATCCCGAACCTCGACCAGCTCACGCAGGAGATCCGCTACGCCAGCAACACGGAGGATCCCTTCCAGTGGCTCGTGGGCGCCTTCTACTTCGGTGAGGACCTCAAGGCCGAGACGTTCAGCTACAACTCTCTCGCCCCGACGAGGCCCGTCGAGGGCTACGCGTTCCAGACGCAGGACGCGAAGTCGTGGGCTCTCTTCACCTCCTTCGACTACCGCGCCTCGGAGCGGTGGAAGCTGAAGGGGGGCGTCCGCTTCACGAAGGACAAGAAGGACTTCACGGCCGAGCGCCCGCAGCCGCTCTTCATGAACGTGGCGACCATCGCGCCGGTGCGCGCGTCGACCGACGCCGACTTCACGAACTGGGACTTCAGTGCGACGTACGCGGTGAGCGAGAAGGTGAATCTGTACGGACGCCTCGCAACCGGTTCGCGTGCGCCCAGCATCCAGGGACGCATCCTCTTCGCACCCGACACGACGGGTGGGACCAATCCGGCGACTGACGGCCTGTCGGTCGCGCAGACCGAGAACCTCACCTCCTTCGAGATCGGCGTGAAGACCGAGCTGATGGATCGCAGGCTGCGCCTCAACGCCGACATCTACCGCTATCTGGTGAACGGCCAGCAGGTCACGGCGGTGGGAGGCCAGTACAACGTCGCGACCATCCTCAACGCCGACCAGACCCTCGGCTACGGTTTCGAGGCCGACGTCAACTACGCGCCGACGGTGAACTGGCTGGCCACGCTCGGCGTCAGCTACAACCGCACGCGGATCGACGACCCGACGCTGACGGTCGGCGCTTGCGGCGGCGGCTGCACGATGATCGACCAGGTCAATGCACGCGGCGCGCTGGTGGGCGGAAACCCGCTCCCGCATGCCCCCGAGTGGATCCTCAACGGCATCCTCGACTATCGCGCGCCGTTCAACGCCGGCGAGATCGTCGGCTCGTTCGACTGGGCGTACTACAGCGAGAAGAACTTCTTCCTCTACGAGGCGGAGGAGTTCCGCGGCGACGGCCTCGAGACCGGCCTGCGGCTCGGCTACAGCTGGAACGACCGGAAGCGCGTCGTGTCGCTCTTCTCGCGGAACCTCACCGACGAGGTGATCGTGCAGAACGGCATCGACTTCAACAATCTCACCGGCATGACGAACGAGCCTCGGATCATCGGGGTCGATTTCTCGTTCAAGTTCTGATTCGCTCCTCCGCTTGCTCCCTCGCCCCGCGTGAGCGGGGAGAGGGAGACACGGAGCGAAGCGGAGTGCGGGTGAGGGGTCGTGCTTCGGGGACCCCCTCATCCGCCTTCGGCACCTTCTCCCCGCTGCGGCGGGGCGAAGGACATCGACGCACGCGCATCGGCGAGACACTCATCGACGCTCGCGTGCCGCGCTCTTACAATCCGCCCTGATGTCCGCGTCGCGACGCATGATTCGCGTAGTCGACTCCCATACCGCGGGAGAGCCGACGCGTGTCGTGATCGACGGAGGGCCCGACCTGGGCGGCGGTTCGATGGCGGAGCGCCGCGAACGGTTCCGTCTCGACTTCGACCACTTCCGCTCCGCCGTTGCGAACGAACCGCGCGGATCCGACCCGGTCGTCGGAGCGTTGTTATGCCCGCCGTCGGATCCCGCCGCGGCCACCGGCGTCATCTTCTTCAACAACGTCGGCTACCTCGGCATGTGCGGTCACGGCACGATCGGGGTCGTCTCCACGCTGGCGCACCTGAATCGGATCACCCCCGGGCTCCATGCGATCGAGACTCCGGTCGGCACCGTGACGGCGATGCTTCACGAGTCGGGCGAGGTGTCGGTTCGCAACGTCCCGAGCCATCGCCATCGAAAGGACGTCGTCGTCGACGCGGGCCGGTTCGGCCGATTCGTCGGGGACGTCGCCTGGGGAGGCAACTGGTTCTTCCTCGTCGGGAAACATGACGAAGTGCTCGAGCTCGACAACGTCGAGAGGCTCACGGAGGTCACCTGGGCGATCCGGCTCGCGCTGACGCGCGACGGCATCACGGGAGAGGGCGGCGGCGAGATCGATCACGTCGAGCTCTTCGCCCCCACGCGCAGCGGTTACGACAGCCGCAACTTCGTCCTCTGTCCCGGCAAGGCTTACGACCGGTCGCCGTGCGGCACCGGGACCAGCGCGAAGCTCGCGTGCCTGTACGTGGACGGAAAACTGCGCGAAGGGGAAGTCTGGCGGCAGGAGAGCATCGTCGGCAGCGTCTTCGAGGGGAGCGTGGCGATCGTCGATGGCGCGATCATCCCGACGATTCGCGGGGCCGCCTACGTGAACGCCGAAGCGACGCTGATCCTCGACGATCGCGATCCGTTCTGCTGGGGAATCCGCGGGACCGGGGGTGACCATGCCGGCCGTGACGCCTGATTCCAAAGGAAGAGAAGCAATGACACTCATGAAGTGGGAGGGGGTCATCCCCGCGATCACTACGCCGTTCCGACCCGACGGAGAAGTCGATCTCGAGTTCCTGGCGCGTCACGTGACCTGGCTCGTCGACGAGGGGTGCAGCGGGATCGTCGCGCTCGGATCTCTGGGCGAAGGAGCGACGCTGCGGTTCGAGGAGAAGGTCGAGATCCTGCGCGCGTGCGTGCAGGCGGTCGGCGACCGGGTGCCGGTCGCGTC
>JBAQWH010000463.1:0-11782 GCA_049298815.1 Thermoanaerobaculia bacterium
GAACACGGCAGTTAAGCTCTGCATCGCCGATGATACTGCGCGGGCAACTGCGTGGGAAAGTAGGACGCCGCCGGATTTATGAAGGCCCTCGGGTTCAATCCCGAGGGCCTTTTCCTTTTCTCCGGCCAACCCGCCGCGGCCGTGGACCAGGCACTACAATCGCCACCGTGAACACGCACGATCTCAGACGTGTCGCTCGGGCGGTGCGGCAGCTTCTCCCGTCCTGGACCCGCGTCCGCCCCTGGCGATCGGTTCATGAGCGGTGGAAAGACGTTCCCGTCTCCGGCCCTGGCTACGCCGGCGCCGGCTGGGCTGACGACGCGCTCAAGGCAACGCGATCCGCGGCCCACGCGCTGACCGTGCGTCCGGCCCTCGAGCTGAACTTCGGGGAGCACCTCTATCTACCGCTCATCGCCGCGCTCGTAGCTGCCGAAAGGGGCCGCGTCCGAATCGTCGACATCGGCGGTTCGCTCGGCCTGGCCTTTCATTACGTAAAGGCGTTGGTGGCGGCCGAGGCGATCGAGTACCACATCGTAGAAACACCGGAAACGATCGAGCTCGCGTCGCACCACCCCGACCTTACGAACGGGGTCGCCTATCATCCGTCTCTGCCGGATCTGTGTCCGGACGTGGTTCACCTTGGCAGCGTCCTGCAGTACATCGAGCACTACGCGGAGTTCCTCGGCGCGATTGCCAACCGTTCTCCCCAATACATCCTGTTCGTGAACACGCCGTTCGTTCAGGCGCCTGCCGTCGCCGCTGCCCAGGTGAACATCAAAGGCTCCGTCATCGCCTACTGGTTCCTGAATCTCGATGAGATCGTGGCCATCCTCGGGCACTCCGGCTACGACCGTGTGTTCGTTACGCCGACTGACCGGGCGTACGACACGCGGAATCTTCCGCCCCCATACGACCGGGTCTCGCAGCTCGACGTGTTGTTCCGGAGACGCGCCTGAGCGGCGGGCCGTCGGCACTGCCACCCAGCTCCGGCGCCGTTTTTCCTCTATGATCGCCGCCATGGCTCGACCCGTTTCCCTGGTAACCGGCGGAGCCGGATTCATCGGCAGCCATCTCGTTGATGAGCTGATCGCGATGGGCCATGAGGTCGTAGCGTTGGACGATCTCTCAGGCGGCCTCCGAGAGAACGTCAACGGCGCGGCCCATTTCGTCGAGGGCTCGTGCACCGACGCGCCGCTCGTCGGCCGGATCTTCGAAGAACACGGCTTCGACTTCGTGTACCACCTCGCGGCCTATGCCGCTGAGGGGCTCAGCCACTTCATCCGTCGCTTCAACTACACGAACAACGTCATTGGCAGTGTCAACATCATCAATGCATCGGTGAATCACGGGGTTCGGTGTCTCGTGTTCACGTCCAGCATCGCGGTGTACGGCGCGGGGCAGACTCCCATGTCGGAGTCGCTGGTCCCGATGCCGGAGGACCCGTACGGGATCGGCAAGTACGCCATCGAGCTCGACCTGGCTGCGGCCAGAAAGATGTTCGGTCTCGAGTACGTCGTGTTCCGGCCGCACAACGTGTATGGCCCGCGGCAGAACACCGGCGATCGCTACCGGAATGTCATCGGCATCTTCATGAACCAGATGCTAGCCGGCAAGCCGCTTACGATTTTCGGCGACGGGACGCAGAGCCGAGCATTCACAGACGTGTCGGACGTTGTCCCGACGATGGCGCGTTCGGCCGAGAACCCCGATGCGTTCGGGGAGGTGTTCAACATCGGTTCCGAACGCGTCTACTCGGTCAATGAGCTGGCCGAGCTCGTTCAGCAGGCCGCTGGGCGGAGCGCGGAAGTCAGTCACCTCACGGCGAGGAACGAAGTTCTCCATGCGTTCTCCGACCACACCAAGGCCGCGCGGCGCCTCGGGTACGCCCCGACCGTTCACCTTCGCGACGGGTTGGCGCGGATGTTCGCCGCCGTCCGAGAAGTCGGGCCGCGGGAATCGCCTCCCTTCCGCGGGATCGAGATCGAGCGGAACCTCCCTCAGTCCTGGCGTGACTACGTCGGTTGAGCCGCGCGTCGCGTCGACGACAGGATGTCGAAGAGGCCGAGCTCCCACATCAGGCGGACGAAGAACGCGACGTGCGCGATCGCGAGGGCGACGGTGACCCACGGAAGGCCGAGGTCCAGCAGGACGTCGCGCACGGGATTCCAGTCCCTCCCGAACCCGTAGAACAGCAGCTCCTGCGCGAACAGGATGCCGATCACGGTCGCGTAACGCCGCGTCAACGTCGGACTGGCCAGCATCAGCAGCGACAGCGTCGGGATGATGATGAAGCTGTGGTGTCCCTGAAGGCCGGTCCGGAACATGTACCAGCCGTACGCCTGGAGGGCACAGCCGAGAATGATGACCCTCCTGTCACGCAGCGACTCTCGGGTCATCCAGGCGAGATTCAGGAAGGTGAAGCATCCCCAGATGCCGAACGCGATCGCTGACGCAGGAATCCCGAGGCGCTGCGAGAAGCCGGCCGTTGGCACGTCCTCGAACACCCCGGGGTGCCAGAGAGTGCCCAGGAAGCTCACGCCGAAGTCGTGCATCAACAGCCAGGTGTTCGCCGCGTACTGCACGGGCCACCAGAGGTTCAACGCCTGCAGCGAGAGCTTCATCGCGTGCACGCTCAACGAGAGCACTCCGAGAACCATGCTGAGGAAGTGGCCGGTTGCGATGTAAGGGAGGCAGACGAGCACAGAGACGCCGGCCGCAGCCGCCGTAGCGAGGAGATTGCGTCGTAGCGGATGCTCGCGGAGGCACATCCAGAGAACGGCTGGCGCAATGAAGAGCGCCCACGGCTTGGTGAGCAGGGCCAGGGCGAGGAAGACGTAGGCGCCGACTGGTCGCCGCCGGAACGTCTCGAGTACGGAGAGCATCGCGAGGCCGGCACAGAGTGCGTCCTGATACCCCTGCACCGGAGTGTTCAGGATGACGAGCGGATTCAGCCAGTACGCCAGCGCAGCCAACCTCCCGAGCTCGGTGCCCATCTGGGAGCGGACGAAACGCCCGATGATCCACGCCGTAGCGGCGGTCAGGAAGATCGGCTGCAGGTTCGTGAAGAAGTTGAACCAGTAGCCGTACGGCATGTCCGGGTTGACGAGCCGATAGATCCATGCCCCCGGATAGATCGAGTAGAGAAAGAGCGGCGGCTGGCAAAGTGGATAGCTGGTGACCGAGTAGTAGCGGACGTCCCGAAAAGGAATGGGGCGCTGCGTTTCGCGGATGATCTCGGGGATCGATCTTCCCGCCTTCCAGAGCGCGATGATCTCCTGGTCGGTTCCGCCGTACATGTCCACGATCGCGCTACGCGTTGCGTAGTCACCCCACGCCTTCCAGTACTCCATGTCCTGAGTGCCGTAGAGGAACGCCGTGGCGAGCCGGATGGCGGCACCGATCAGCCAGAGCGTGAGGAACAGGCGGGGGGTGAGGCGGGCGGACCATCGCTGCGCCTGGACGTGAGGGCTCTGCAACTCGAGCTCGCGGTCGGGAAGAATGCGCCTTGCGCGCGAGCCGCGCATCACTGCATGGGGTCCTGCGAACCGACCAGCGCTGCACGATCCTTTGGGATGTCGCGGTGATCGCCGATCTCGATGAGGACTTGGTCGGCGACCGTGGTTGCGAACCGCGGGTACGTCCGGAAGCGATACCTGAAGATCATCCAGATCATCCTGAGGCCGAGGCGGAACGCCTTGGGAAAGGTACCGGTGATCTTCGATTCCCCCAGCCGGGTGCGGTAGTGAACGGGGATCTCGACGCACCGCAGGCGCGTCCTGACGATCGCCATCATGAACTCGGGTGAGAAATGCGACCCCCCAACCGTGAGAAGCGGAGCGATCTTGTGAAGTGCCTCGCGGCGGATCATCTTGAACGTGCAGCCGACGTCGGTAAAGCAGGGGCCGTTGTGGAGATACTCGAGGAACTTCGCCACCGCCCAGTTGCCGTACCGGAGGAAGTGGCCCATGTTTGCACCGGTCCAGATGCAGCTGCGCGAGGTCCGCGTCCCGAACACGGAGTCGAACTCCTCGGAGTAGGGGAGGAACTTGTAGAGATCGGCCGGGCGGAAGGTGCCGTCGGGCTCGACGATGAAGATGAGGTCTCCCGTCGCTGAGAGCAGGGCGGTTCGGCTGGCGTGGCCGTAGCCCTTCTTGGACTCCGGAACCACCCGCGCACCGGCCTCGCGCGCGAGCGCGGCCGTCGCGTCCGTCGAGCAATTGTCCACGACCACTACCTCGTCCACCTCCGGCAGTTCCATGAGATCGCGGACTGCCCGCGCGATGAACTTCTCCTCATTGAACGCAGGCATGACGACCGAAACGGTTAGGTTTTTATACATGGCTGTCCGGACGAGCCACCGCGAATGCAGCGCCCCCGAAGAGGCGCCAGAGAAGCGGGACGCGAAGATAGATGTGGATGAGCAGGAGCGACCTGGGAAGTCGCGATTTGGTGGTGTAGGGAAGGAACCGCGGGATCATCTTCGTCACGCGCAGGCCGTTGTTTTCGAGCACCTCGGTGAGGCTGCGGTCGTCCAGCGGCGTGATGTGGTCGAAGAACATCCAGTAGTCGCGATAGCAGTAGCGGATGTTCGGCTGCAGAACCAGGAAGACGCCGTCTTCCCGAAGGACGCGTCGAACCTCCCTGACTGTCCGGACGATTTCCTCGCGCGTGAGGTGTTCGAGGAAGTGGCTCGCGAAGACGACGCCGACCGACTGAGACGCCACCGCACGCAGATCGGGCAGCACCTCCACGCCGGGTGCGGCGTAATCCGCGGTATCGCTCCGGACATCGACGGCGATCTTCCGGGCTGCCTCGATGTGGTTGATGAACTCGCAGAAGCCCGCGCCGAGATCGACGACGCTCGCGTCGCGGGGGACGTAGCGCTGGAAGAAGCGAGAACAGAGCACGTGCCACATGCGCCGCCGGAACTCGAGGTCGTCGCCGAAGCGGCGCGCGTACATCCGTTGCAGGTCTCGATCGGTCGGTGTGGAGGCTCCTGGTCCGTTCAAACGAAACGAGTCTAGCGCAGAGTCGGCATCAAGACGTTTTCGTATGCGGGAACGGCAGAATCAGATCGAGCGAGCTGTGATCAGCAGTCTCAGCTCAGTTCTGGTGACCTCGTCCGAGGTGCCCGTCGATCACGTTCTTCAGCATCGTGAACGACGATTCGAGGGTGAAGCGGCTTCGGATCGTGGCGAGGGCGTTGGCTGCCATCTCCTGGCGCAGGTGGCTGTCGCCGATGAGCCGCTCGAGCTTGGTCGTCCATTCTTCGACACCGTCCGCGAGGACGCCATCGTAGCCGTCGGTCACGACGTCAGGAACCTGACCGATCGGCGAGCAGACCGGCACGGCCTCGCCGGCCATGTAGATCATCGCCTTGAGGGCGCCGCGGACGACGGAGTTCTCGACGTCGAACATCGGGAACAGGCCGATGTCGAAGCTGAGCACCTCCTCGATCATCGCCGCCTGGTCATAGCTCGGCCGTGCAGTCCAGCGGACGTGCTCAAAGGGGGGAAGCAGGCGCGGGTCCGAGCCGCTCCCGACCAGGCGAAGGCGGAGGCCCTGCCGCCGGCGGAAGATCTTCTCGAGCGCGGGCCAGGCGGCGAAGAGGTTGAACAGCGTCAGCGGCGAGCCGATCCATCCGATGGTCACGGCGTCATCGGAAGCCTTGCGGCGATGCTTCCCGCGCAGTCGATCGAACTGGTCGACCTGCGGCGTGTCGGGGATGACCGTGCAGTGTGGGTTGTGCTCGCGGACATGCCGTGCCGTGAACTCGTTGTCGGTCGTCACGGCATCGACGAGACGGAGGAGCTCATTGAACGATTCACCGCCGCGCTGCAGCCAGACCGAGTCTCCGAAATCGAGAATGATCGGTGCGCGCGTGGCGGCGCGAAGGCGGCTGGTGAAGCGGAGCGACCGCACCTTCGACATGTAGACGAGGTCGCACGTGCGCGCGACCGACAAGATCCGGCCTTCGTAGGCGCGAGACACGACCTCCATTGCGCCATAGATGCCCAGACTGCCCGGGGGTCTCGAGGTGAGCGGCCCGAGGAGACGCGGCGGCCTGTGGATGAGCCGTGCGAGTGCCGGAAGGCGCCGGTTCATGTAGATCGCCTCGTATCCGGCACGTTCGAAGTGCTCGCGATAGACCAGCCCTCGCACGATCCCGCTCGGGTAGGCGTCGCCTCCTTCGAGCAGGACGAGGATGCGTGGCTTGCTCACGACCTGCTTCGCCTCGCCCGTCCGGCCTCAGGAGCGTTCCACACTCGAGAGCTCCTGGAGCGCCCCGATCACCGTCTCCACTCCCGCAGCGGAGAGCTCACGGTCCGTTGGCAGAGAGAGCACCTCGCGCGCGGTGCAGATCGGACACTGAGGCATTGTGGCTATTGTATGCCGCGCCTGAACCGGGCCGTCGTGCGCGCCGGACGGCTTCTCCCCGGGACTTCTGCTACATTCCAACTCGCGGCAATGCGGCAATTCGGAGCGGACCACTCGACTGCGATTCTCTCTCGCACGCCGGTCATCGACGGCGCTCGTGCAGGCTCCGAGCCGTGACGGAGCGTCCGTCGAAGCTGAGCCGTCTCCTCGATTCGATCCCGGCCGGGTTCTACTCGAACGCTGCGTGGCAGTACGTCACGTCCTTCGCGGGGAGCGGGCTGAACTTCGTCTACATCCTCGTCACGGGCGCATTGCTGGGCGTCAACGACTTCGGCAGGTTGTCGGTCGCGCTCGCATGCGCCACGGTGACGTTCCAACTGGTCGAACTCCGGCTGCACGAGGCGGTGATCCGGTACGTTTCGGAGTTCAGGGAGCGAGCGCAGCACGCGGAGGTTTATGCGGCCGTGAAGCTCTTCCTGCTCGCGGATGCGATGACAGGGGTCGCGGCTTTCGCTCTGGTCCTCGCGGTCGCACCGCTCGCGGCCCGGTATCTCCTGAAGGATGCGGCGGACGTTGGCGTCATTGTGGTTGCAGGACTGGTCATCCTGTTTCAGAACGTCTCGACGGCGACGTCCGTCGGGCTCTGTCGGACGTTCGGTGACTTCCGGATGCAGGCGATCATCAGCTCGGTGGGCGGGCTGTCGAAGGTGCTGCTGACCGTCCTTGCGATTCGCACGTTCGGCCTGGGCGTCGTGGGTGTTCTGCTGGTCGCTGCTGCGTCGAACCTGGCGATGAACGCGGTTCTTGCAGCGAACGCGTTGCGCGTTGTCGCGCGTCACGTCCCCGCCGAGGGACGTGCTCCCCTGAGTCTGCTCAGGAGCCGCTTCCGCGACATCCGCAGGTTCGTCGTGAGCACGTACGTGTTCTCGCTTTCAGCGATTCCGACGAAGGATCTCGATGTCGCGCTGGTGGGCTACTTTGCGGTCCCGGCGGCGAGCGGCGTCTACAAGGTCGCCAAGACCTTCATCGTCGCGATCACGATGCTCGTGGATCCTGCATTCTTCGTGATCTACCCGCAGCTGACGGCCATGTGGATCCGGAGGGAGGCCTCGAGGATGATCGCGTTCGTCCAGTCGATCACTCTGATCCTCGCCGCTGCTTCCGTCGTCGTTGCGTTGGCGTCGTTCGTGGTGGTCCCTGCGGTGATCACGCAGGTGGCCGGCGAGCAATATGCGGCCGCCGGGAGCGTCTTTCGCGTGATGATCTGGGCATTGCTATTCTGGGCGCCTCTGATCTGGGTCAATCCGATGCTGCTTGCGGCCGACCGTCCGGACATCGTGACCAAGGCCTCGCTCATCGCCGGCGCAGTGGCGGTAGCGCTCCAGCTCCTGCTGATTCCGACCTTCGAGGCGATCGGTGCGGCGGTCGGATACGTCTGCGCGACGGCATTGTCGATGATCATTGCGCTGACGTGGGGCGTGCGCGCGGGTGTGATCCCACCGCGCTTTTCGGATGAATCGACACGGCGCGAAGCCGGGAGGGAACGTGCCTGACGTTCGTCCGCGACCTCCGCTGCGCATCGCGCGCATCATCGCTCGGCTGAACGTCGGCGGGCCCGCGAGGCACGTGACCTGGCTGACGCAGGCCTTCAACGATGAACGCTTCACGTCCGTGCTCATCACCGGGAAGGTGCCGCCCGGCGAACAGGACATGACGTATTTCGCAAACGCTGCCGGGGTCCGACCCGTGGTGGTTGACGAGATGAGCCGCGCCATTTCGTGGCGCGATGCGATCGTGGTGTGGAGGCTGTTTCGGCTGCTTCGCGAGTTCGGTCCCGACGTCGTCCACACTCACACCGCGAAGGCGGGGACCGTGGGCAGAGCCGCCGCGCTCCTCTACCGGATGACCACCCGGCGGCGCTGCGCCATCGTCCACACGTTTCACGGCCACGTGTTCCACTCGTACTACGGGCGGCTCGCCACATCGTTGTTCCTGCTCATCGAGCGCTGCCTTGCGCGCTTCACCGACCGGATCATCGTGCTGAGCCCGCGGCAGCTCGAGGAGATCAACGGCACGTTCCGGATCGGCCGGCCGGCACAATTCAGGGTGGTTCCTCTCGGTCTCGACCTGGCGTCGTTCAGGTCGGACGACGAGTCGCGCGACGTCCGGAGCGAGCTCGGGATCGAGCACGACGCGTTCGTCGTCGGCACCGTAGGACGTCTGACCGAAGTGAAGGACTATCCATTCTTCCTCACCGCGGCGGCGCGGTGGATCGAAGCGAATCCGGCACGTGCGCACCGCCTCCGCTTCGTCCTCGTGGGTGACGGCCATCTCCGCCAGGAGCTCGAGGCACTCGCTGCTTCTCTCGGGATTGGGGAGCGGGTCGTTTTCGCCGGCAGCCGCTCCGATCCGGAGACGTTCTACCGCGCCTTCGATGCGTTCGTGCTCACGTCGCGGAACGAAGGAACGCCGCTGACGATGCTCGAAGCGATGGCCAGCCGCCTGCCGGTCCTCTCCACCCGTGTCGGAGGCGTGCCGGACCTGGTGGGCGAATGCGGGAGCGTGAGGGATGGGGTGTCGATCTGCGAACGGGGCCTGCTGATCGAGAGCGGCGACGCCGCCGCCTTCGCGAACGCGATCTCGATGCTCCTCGACGATCCCGCGATGCGCCGTTCGCATGCCGCGGCCGGATGTGACTTCGTGCAGGCTCATCACGGCAAGGACCGGCTCCTGCGCGATCTGGCGCGTCTCTACGACGAGCTCGCAGGTGCGTGAAAGTGCGGTGTTATATTGACCATCGTGACCCTGCGGCTGCATGAAATGCGAGGAGTGTGAGTGCGCATCCTGATCACTGGCGGTGCGGGTTTCATCGGTTCCCATCTCGCTGAGGCTTACCTCCTGAGAGGGGACGAAGTGCTGGTTCTCGACGATCTCTCGACCGGGAGCATCGAGAACATCCAGCATCTGAAGGGGCGCAAGGGTTTCCACTACACGATCGACGCCGTGCAGAACACCGCCGTCCTCGCGGAGCTCGTCGATCAGTGCGACGTGGTCTGTCACCTCGCCGCCGCCGTAGGTGTACGGCTGATCGTCGAGAGCCCGGTCCGCACGATCGAGACGAACGTGCATGGCACCGAGGTCGTTCTCTCGATGGCCAACAAGAAGAAGAAGAAGGTTCTGATCGCCTCGACCTCCGAGGTCTACGGCCTCAGCGAGGACGTTCCCTTCAGAGAGGACGGCGCGCTGGTCCTCGGAGCGACGACGAAGTCGCGATGGAGCTACGCCTGCTCGAAGGCCCTCGACGAGTTTCTGGCGCTCGCCTACTACCGCGAGCGGAAGCTGCCGGTGGTCGTGGTGAGGCTGTTCAACACCGTCGGGCCGAGGCAGACCGGGCAGTACGGGATGGTGGTCCCCAACCTCGTCAAGCAGGCGTTGGCGGGACGTCCGCTGACCGTCTACGGCGACGGAAACCAGTCCCGCTGTTTCGGCTACGTCGCCGACGTGGTGAAGGCGCTCATCGCCCTGATGGACCGACCGGAGGCGGTCGGAGAAGTGTTCAACATCGGCTCGACCGAAGAGGTGTCGATCCTCGAGCTCGCACGCCGGACGCGGGCGCTCGCGGGCTCCGACTCGGAGATCGTCCTCGTGCCCTACGAGCAGGCCTATGACGAAGGCTTCGAAGACATGCCGCGCCGGATTCCGGACGTGTCGAAGCTGAGGCGTGTGATCGGGTTCAGCCCGTCGACGACGCTCGACGAGATCCTGCGGAGCGTCATCGAATTTCAGACCGGCCGCGGAACGGCAGAATCCTCCGACACGACCCCGAGCTCCTGATGACGGCCAGTGTTTCCGCCGGTGCCATCGCCTTCATCGCCTCCGCGGTGCTGACGGGGCTCGTCAGGGCGGCGGCGAGACGGCTGGGGCTCGTCGCCCAGCCGAAGGCGGACCGATGGCATCAGCGGCCGACGGCGATGTTCGGTGGTGTGGCCATCGCCGCGGCCGTGGGCGCCGGCTGGTTGAGCACGACGCTCCCTGCATCGGTCCGGGTCGTCCTGCTCGCTTCCGGCGTGATGTTCGTGGTCGGTCTGATCGACGATCACTACCGCCTGCGTCCGTACCAGAAGCTGGTGGGGCAGGTGGGCGCCGCGGCGATCGTGCTCGGCTACGGACTCGTTCTCGCATGGACGCCGTGGCCGGCGGTGAACATCGCCTTGACCGTCTTCTGGCTCGTCGGGATCACCAACGCGGTGAACATGCTCGACAACATGGACGGCCTCGCGGCGGGCATCGCCGCGATCGCGGCCGCCTGCCTGGCATTGAACTTCGCCCGCAGCGGACAGGCGGGGGAAGCGGCCATCCTCTGGATCCTCTGCGGAGCGCTGCTCGGCTTCCTGATCTACAACTTCAACCCGGCCTCGATCTTCATGGGTGATTGCGGAGCGCTCTTCATCGGCTTCCTGCTGGCGTCGTCGGCGCTGATGGGCCAGTGGGGCGGGCGATCGCGGAGCGTGGTGGCGGTGCTGGCGATTCCGGTCCTGACGCTGTTCATCCCGATCTTCGACACGACCTTCGTGACGCTCGCGAGGAAAGCATTCGGGCGGCGTGCCTCGCAGGGAGGCCGGGACCACACCTCACACCGGCTGGTGGCTCTGGGGCTGCCGGAACGGCAGGCGGTCCTCTTTCTCTATCTGCTGGCGTCGACCGCGGGCGGGATCGCGCTCTCCACGCGGGAGCTCGAGACCGATGTGAGCCTCGCGATGATCGGCGCCTTCATCATCACGATGGCGATCATCGGGGCGTACCTGGCGCGGGTCAAAGTCTATGACGCGCAGGAGGCGCCGAAGACAGCCCCGCTGCTCTCGTTCATCATCGAGTTCTCGTACAAGCGGCGCATCTTCGAAGTCCTTCTCGACGTGGTGCTGATCGTCTCGGCCTATTACGTGAGCTATCGGGTCCGCTTCGGGCCGCCGGACGGCGGGCCGGACTGGGCGGCGTTCATCGACACCCTGCCCGTCGTCATCGGTGCGACGGTCGTCACCTTCCTCGCCACGGGCATGTACCGCGGGCTGTGGCGCTATATCAGCGCGGAGGACGTGCTGGTCTATGCCCGCTCGGTGGCGACGGCGACCGCCGTGATGGTCCTCTGGCTGCTGTTCGTGTCGAGATTCGCAGGGCTGAGCCGCGTCGCCTTCCTGGTGAACGCGGGCGTGTTGTTCGTCCTCATCGTCGCGACCCGCAGCAGCTTCCGGATCTTCAGGGCGCTGGTGCAGCGGGTGGCGGGTGGCGGCACTCGCGCGGGCGGAAGGGTGCTGATCTACGGTGCCGGCGATGCGGGGGAGATCCTCTTTCGCGAGCTGACGGGGAACGCCTCCCTGGAGCGGCATCCGGTAGCGTTCTTCGACGA
>JBAQWH010000464.1:0-2244 GCA_049298815.1 Thermoanaerobaculia bacterium
GCGTATCCCTCGGCCAGAATGGCGCACCTGCCTCAGAACGACGATTCGACGGAATCCGCGGCGGCCTCGGCGCGCTCGGCCTCGAGGCGGGCGAGGCGTGCCCGCAGTTCTGCGACTTCCGCATGCAGCTTCGTCAGATCGTCCTTCACCGCGTCGCGCGCCATCTCGTGGACCCGCGCCGTCAGCTTCGCGACCTGATCGCTCTGAAACTGGGTCAGCTTGCTGAGCTGTTCGCCGAAGACATCCTTGAGGAGCTGTTCAAAATCCTGAGCCATAGCGGGTATGAGGCGAGCAAGGCAAGTGCCACGGAGTCGGATGAAGGGAGGGAAGGCGAGAGCCCGATTCTGACTTCTGAGTTCGTTCTTTTATGATGCGCGCCCACACGGGCAACCACGGAGGTACCGATGCCGCTTCTCGAGGGAAAGACTGGAATTGTGTTCGGGGTCGCCAACAGGCGCTCGATCGCCTGGGGAATCGCCCAGGCGCTGTCGCGCGAAGGGATGCGGCTCGCGTTCACCTACCAGGGCGAGCGCCTCAGGGAAGGCGTCGAAGCGCTCACCACCACCCTCCCCGGCTCGCTGCTCCTCCCTTGCGACGTGTCGAGTGACGATGCGGTCCGGGCCGTCTTCGAGGAGGTCGATGCCTCGTTCGGACGTCTCGACGCGCTCGTCCATTCGGTTGCCTTCGCGCCCCGGGAGGACCTCGAAGGGGACTTCGTGAACACTTCGCGCGAAGGGTTCAAGGTCGCTCACGACATCTCCGCGTATTCGCTCGTCGGTCTGACGCGCGCGGCGCTCCCAATGTTCGAACGGAACGGCGGCGGCTCCGTCCTCGCGCTCTCGTACTACGGTGCCGTGAAGGCCGTCCCCGGCTACAACCTCATGGGCGTCGCAAAAGCGTCGCTCGAAGCGTCGGTCCGCTACCTCGCCGCGAACCTCGGGCCACGCAACATCCGCGTCAACGGGCTCTCGGCCGGCCCTGTGAACACCCTCGCAGCGCGCGGCATCAAAGGCTTCACCGAGATGATGCGACACCATGCCGACCGAGCGCCGCTGCGGCGGAACGTGGAGCTCGAAGAAGTCGGAAACGCCGCCATGTTCCTGATCTCCCCGCTGGCTTCCGGCATCACGGGGGAGATCATGTACGTCGATTGCGGCTACAACGTCGTCGCGACCTGACGGTCCGAGGACTGCTCAGTCCCGCTTTCTCTCCGACGTCTCTTCCGGCTTCTCGGAATCGAACTCGAGGTCCGTGCGGACGCCCACCAACCCTGGCGCGAGACTCCCGGGAAAGCCGTCGGGCCGGCCGGCCGTCTCGCCATTCCTCGCTCGCCCCACCCCGCCGCCGTCCCAGAAACCCTTCCCCTTGACGTGTTCCCTCGGATTTCCAGCCATGGTCACCTCATCCGTAAAAGATTGATTTCTAATCTACTTGGCACTCTATTAGCAGTTACGAATAACTGCAAAAGGAGACATTGCCTGATGGTGGACAAACTGAATCCAACCTCGCAGTTCCATCCGTACCAGCCGCAGGATGCTATCCCTCAGACCGGCTCTTCGAAAAGCGTCCTGACCAACATTCTCGAGCGCGTCGGCCTCGACCGCAGCAGGATCGATGCGATGACGAACGTCGACGTACGCGGCGGCCTCGACAAGGCGCGCGTGGTGGCAAGGAACAACGGTGGTCTCGTCCTCGGTGGCCTCGCGGCCCTGGTGATCGGCGCCGGTCTCATGCGCCGCCGCTCGAAGAAGTAACGCTCGCAGGGCAAACGCGATCCGGCGAGGTGCAGCCGCCGTCTCTGTGGTGCACTCGAAACACCCAACCACAGAGACACAGAGGGCACCGAGGATCACAGAGGGTGCGAGCGGTAGTTCGTCTCTGTGAACCTCGGTGCCCTCTGTGTCTCTGTGGTTCCCGTCGTCTCTGTGGTTTCCGTCGCGCGGCCTCACTGCGAGTGGATCGTGTAGTCGATCCGGACTCGATTCCCCGCCACGCTTCCGAACACCCTCACCCACGCCGCCTGGGCGGTCAATCCCGATGAGGTCCCGTCGCCGCGGATCTCGAACGTGCCGTCGCTGCCCTTCCGCAATTCGGCGGTCATCCGTCCGTCGGCGGACTCGACATCGACCGGCGGGTTCCTCGCTCCGGTGACGATCCCCTCGCTTGCAAGCTCCGCCGCGTTCTCGGCGAGCGTCGCCGCGACGACCCGCGCGCGGAAGCGCCGCGCCGCCGCCAGCTCGCGGG
>JBAQWH010000465.1:0-6029 GCA_049298815.1 Thermoanaerobaculia bacterium
CCCCCCACCAGCCGGACTGCGGGATAGCTCTCGAGGAGCGCCTCCGCGTGCCCTCCGAGGCCCACGGTCGCGTCGACGAGAATCCCGTCGGGGCGAGCCGGGCGAAGGAGCTCGATGACCTCTTGTAAAAGAACCGGCTCGTGTTTCATTGGTCCGCTGGTCGCTGGCCGCGGAGTCGCCGCGGGCACCGATCGGCGTGCCTAGATACCGTGAAGCTCGAGCTCCTTGAAGTCTTCGTCGGTCATCGGAGCGAGGACGCGCTCCAGGGCCTTCTGGTCGTTCCAGACGATGAGTTGGTCGGTAACGCCGAGGACGACGACGTCGTCGGCAATCTTTGCAACGCTCCGGAGGACCGCCGGGACGAGGACCCGGCCCTGCGCGTCGATCGAGGTCACCTGGCCGAAGTACATCACCCGCTCGAGGTACCGCTGCTTGGCCTTCGAGCTCGAGGGAACCTTCGCGAGCTTCGCCTGTCTCTCGAGCCAGACCGGGAGGGGAAAGACGATCGCCCGCTCGCCATCCTCGGAGGTGATGAAGCAGTCGGGGCCGTATTTTTCTTCAAGGATCTTGCGGAACCCCTGAGGGATCTTCAGTCGACCTTTCTCGTCGATCTTCGCGGGACTGTGCCCAATGAATTCGTTGAGTTCCACGACCTGTAGACCTTCAGTGAATGCGATTCCGCGTTCTGGATGCGCATTTTTACCACCCACACCCACCTATGTCCACATAAATCCACCGGCAATGCCGCGTGATCCATCCTCAACCGCCGATGCCCCGGAGGGGGCTCCCCCACGTGTCATCCTGAACCGCCGATGCCCCGGAGGGGCTGAGGACGGTGAAGGACCCCGAGGTTCGATGCAAGGCTGGGTGGAGGGGCCTTCAGGCTGCGCCGCTTTTTCCCTCGCCCCCCCAGCCCGCCCAGATACGGGGGGTCCTTCGCCGCGCTGCGCTCCTTCGTCGCTCCGCCGGCTCAGGATGACAGCGAGCGCTGCGCGCCTTCGTTGCTCTGCCGGGTCACGATGACGCTCGCCCGCGCCCCTACTTCCCTACCATCTTCTTCAGCTTGGTAAGCACGTCGCTTCCGACGAGGTTGTCGGCGGAGTTGAGGATGTTCTGGATCACCCGCAGGACGTCTTCGCTTCCGCTCCAGTGCTGACGCAGGACCTCGGGGTCGGTGTCGCCGATGACGCGGTTCAGCATGTAAACGGCGAGCACCAGGTCATCGAGGTAGCCGACCGGACCGATGATGGCCTCCGGGATGAGGTCGAGGGGAAAGAGGTAGTAAGCGATCCCGCTGCCGAGGAGAACCTTGTTCTTGCCGTTCACGCGGCTGTCGTTCACGAGACGCCAGAGCAACATGAAGACGTCGGGGACGATGAGGAGGAACTCGCCGCTCTTGCCGAGGGCCTTGCCTTTCCGTTCGAGGTAGGTGGCGATGCTGCGTCGGACGCGGTCGTAGTAGCGTTCGGCCCGGTCCTTCGAGACGGGCCCGCTGCTATCCGCCATCGCCTCGCTGAATTCGTTTTCAGACATTTCCTGAGCCGGGTCTTTTTCCTCTGTCATTCGAACCTCCTGAAGGAATGTCGGCGCCGCCGGCGCCGAGAGCCACCGCCAGGCCGCCTTCGATGAGACGGATCTCCTGCACGTCGGCCCGAACGAAAGCTGGCAAGAAGCGCTCCAGCGAGAGGACGAGCGTCGACGGCGGCTCCAGCGTCACCACGCCTGCGGGCAGCCGGTGCTGAATGAGCGCGAGGAGGATCGAGGGGATCGGGATCGGGCCGGCGGTCATCCTCGCCAGCGGAACCCGCACCACCGTGCCGCGCGCGAACACCTGCGTGATCTCGACGGAGAAGGGGATCGGGAGAAACTTCCGGACGACCCCCTCGACCCGGATCAGTCCGGGGAAGAAGCGGATGGTGAGCGACTCCACCATCGGCTCGGCCGCGACCATCTCGCGGGCAAGGGCGTTGATCTTCTCGCCGCTGACGCGGACGTTCATTTGATCCCATTCGAGGAACATGACGAAGGATGGTCCAAGAACCGGGCCGATAGGAGGAATGGCCCCAATACGACCAATAGGACGGATAGGACCTATAGGACCTATGGGACCCGCCCCCCGTTGGAGTCGTAGCGACAAGGGTCTCCCCTTCCTATTGGTCCTATAGGTCCTAGGTCCCATCCGTCCCATCCCGTCCCATCGGTCCCATTCGTCCTATTCGTCCTATTCGTCCCATCGTCCCATTCCCCACGCGTTATCATTCGCCCCCGTGCCAAAACGCACCGACATCCGCTCGATTCTCGTCATCGGCTCGGGTCCGATCGTCATCGGCCAGGCGGTCGAATTCGACTACTCCGGAACGCAGGCCTGCAAGGCGTTGAGGGACGAGGGCTATCGCATCATCCTGGTGAACTCCAATCCGGCGACGATCATGACGGATCCGGAGTTCGCGGACCGGACGTACATCGAGCCGCTCACCCCCGAGTCACTCGAGCAGATCATCGCCCGCGAGAAGCCGGACGCGATCCTGCCGACGGTCGGCGGCCAGACCGGGATCAATCTAGCCACGGCGCTCCACGAGAACGGCGCGCTCGCGCGTCATGGCGTGGAGCTGATCGGCGCGAACTACGAGTCGATCAAGACCGCCGAGGATCGCCAGCTCTTCAAAGAGGCGATGGAACGGATCGGCGTGGAGGTCGCGAAGTCGACTTACGCGGCCAGCGTCGACGACGCGGAGACGTTCGCTGCGACGATCGGCTATCCGCTCGTCATCCGTCCCTCGTTCACGCTCGGCGGCTCGGGCGGCGGCATCGCGTACAACGTCGAAGAGCTCCGCGCGATCGTGGCACGCGGGCTCGAGCTCTCCCCGGTCCACCGCGTCCTCGTCGAGGAGTCGGTGATCGGCTGGAAGGAGTTCGAGCTCGAGGTGATGCGCGACAAGGCGGACAACGTGATCATCGTCTGCTCGATCGAGAACTTCGACCCGATGGGCGTCCACACCGGAGACTCGATCACGGTCGCGCCGCAGCAGACGCTCACGAACGTCGAGTACCAGGCGATGCGCGACGAGGCGAAGCGGATCATCCGGGCGATCGGCGTCGAGACCGGCGGGTCGAACATCCAGTTCTCCGTCGATCCGAAGACCGGTCGGCGGCTCGTGATCGAGATGAACCCCCGCGTGTCGCGCTCGTCGGCGCTGGCGTCGAAGGCGACCGGCTTCCCGATCGCGAAGTTCGCCGCGAAGCTCGCTGCCGGCTACACGCTCGACGAGATCCCGAACGACATCACGCGCAAGACGCCTGCGTCGTTCGAGCCGTCGATCGACTACGTCGTCGTCAAGATCCCCCGTTTCTCGTTCGAGAAGTTCCCGAAGACGACGCCGCTGCTCAGCTTCGCGATGCAGTCGGTCGGCGAGTCGATGGCGATCGGACGGACGTTCGCCGAAGCGCTGCAGAAGGGACTGCGATCGCTCGAGATCGGCGTGTCCGGACTCGAGACGCGCAACACGCCGAAGGAGAAGCTCACCGAGGCGCTGCGCACGCCGACTCCGGAGCGCATCTTCGCGATCGGTGACGCGCTACGCGCAGGATGTTCGGTCGACGAGATCCACGCGCTCACGTACATCGACCCGTGGTTCCTCCGCGAGATGCGGACGATCATCGCCATGGAAGGTGAGATCGCCGCGGCCGGCGGGCACGGCGACGCCGCGACCCTTCGCAGCTGGAAGCGCCACGGCTTCTCCGACAAGCAGATCGCAAAGCTCACGAGCCGCGCGGAAGACGACGTCCGGACGGAGCGACGCGACGCCGGCGTGCGCCCGGTCTACAAGCGGGTCGACACCTGCGCCGCAGAATTCGAGGCGTCGACGCCGTACATGTACTCGACCTACGAGCAGGAATGCGAGGCCGCGCCGACGGACCGCCGGAAGGTCGTGATCCTCGGCTCGGGGCCGAACCGCATCGGCCAGGGGATCGAATTCGACACCTGCTGCGTCCACGCGTCGTTCGCGCTGCGAGAGGCCGGGTTCGAGACCATCATGGTCAACTGCAACCCCGAGACGGTCTCGACCGACTACGACACCTCCGACCGTCTCTACTTCGAGCCGCTCACGCTCGAAGACGTGCTCGAGATCGTCGAGCTCGAGAAGCCCGAGGGCGTCATCGTGCAGTTCGGCGGACAGACGCCGCTCAAGCTCGCCAAGTCGCTGGAGAGCGCAGGCGTCCCGATGTGGGGCACGCCGGTCGACTCGATCGACATGGCGGAGGACCGCGAGCGCTTCGGAGAGCTCGTCCGTCAGCACAACATCCTCGTTCCTGCACATGGAACCGCCGTGACCGAACAGGAAGCCGTGGAGGTCGCGGCGCGGATCGGCTACCCCGTCGTCGTGCGCCCGTCGTACGTCCTCGGCGGACGCGCGATGGCGATCGTCTACGACGAAGAGACTCTGCGCCGCTACATGTCGACCGCGGTCGAAGCGGCCCCCGGCCACCCGATCCTCGTCGACCGCTTTCTCGAGGACGCCGTCGAGCTCGACGTCGACGCGATCTCGGACGGCCACGACGTCGTCATCGCCGGCGTCATGCAGCACATCGAAGAGGCCGGGATCCACTCGGGCGACTCGACCGCCGTGATCCCTCCCTACATCATCACGCAGCGCGACCAGGACAAGATCCGGCGCCGGACGGTCGAGCTCGCAAAAGCGCTCAGCGTCATCGGCCTGATGAACGTGCAGTACGCCATCTACGACCACGAGCTGTACGTGCTCGAGGTCAACCCTCGCGCGTCGCGCACCATCCCCTACGTCTCGAAGGCGACCGGCGTGTCGTTCGCGAAACTGGCGGCGCGCGTGATGTCCGGCGAGACGCTCCGCTCCCTCGGGCTGACGATCGAGCCGCGCGTCCACGGCTACTTCGTCAAGGCCCCCGTCTTCCCCTTCAACCGCTTCCCGCGTGAAGACACCGTGCTCGGTCCGGAGATGAAGTCGACCGGCGAAGTCATGGGCTCCTCACCGAGCTTCGGTGAGGCCTACGCGAAGGCGCTCCTCGGTGCGGGCACCCGGCTGCCGCTCGAGGGGACCGCGTTCATCTCCGTCAACGACAACGACAAGCGTCCGCTCGTCGTCCACCTCGCACGTGAGCTGACGGCCCTCGGATTCCGGATCATCGCGACCGGCGGCACGCGCGAGTTCCTCCGACGCAACGGCGTCGACTCCGCCATCGCACACAAAGTCCACGAGGCCCGCCCCAACATCGTCGACCGGATGATCAACGGCGAGGTCACCCTCGCGATCAACACTCCGTTCGGCAAGTCGGCCTTCGTCGACGACACCTTCATCCGCCGCCAGGCGCTGCAGCTGAACATCCCCTGCATCACGACCCTCTCGGCAGCCACCGCCTGCGTCGACGGGATCCGCTCGCTGAAGGAAGGCGTGAGCACGTTCAGCTCACTGCAGGAACAGCACGAGAGAAAATGAAGTGTGAAGTGTGACCGTAAACCAAAAGGGCCGCGTCAGCGGCCCTTTTCACTCTTCACTCTTCACTCTTCTCACTTCATCCCGTAACCGTCACCGCCACCTTCGCTCGCGCGACTTCCGTCTTGAAGGCGTTCATGGCGCGGACGACGTACTCGGTGCGCCGTCCGGCTGCGGACGGCAGCGCGCCACCGGACAGCTGCCGATGTGGCCGTGCACCGCCGGGCTTGTGGGTCTTGAACACGCCGGCCTGGAAGGGAAGCGGCTTCTCGAACTCGATGATGACTTCGTCGACGTTCACGTCGGCCCCGCCGATGTAGCGGAAGTCCCACTCGATCCCCTCGCCAGCCTTGAGCAGGACTTCGAGCGGGTTCGCGATGACGTAGAACCGGCCTGCTCCCTGCTCGATGTCGACGCGGACGGGGACCGTTCGGACTGCGAGATGCGAGACGTCTTCGGGTCGGATGAGACGGTCGGACGAGGCGGGTGGCGCTGCGACTGCGGACGGAGCCTCCGCGCGGGGTGGTGCCGGGATGAACGATGCCGGACGCGGCTTCTCGT
>JBAQWH010000466.1:0-1751 GCA_049298815.1 Thermoanaerobaculia bacterium
TCGGCATCCGCGTGCTCGTCGGCAACGGCTGGGGCTTCGCCGCATCCTCGGACACGAGCGAGGCGTCGCTGCGGCGCACGGCCGTGCGGGCCCTCGAGGTCGCCTCGGCAAGCAACCTCGCCGCAACCCACGAAGTCGTCCTCAGCGATGTCGCGCCTCACGTCGCGCAGTGGTCGTCGACCTATGAGATCGATCCATGGTCGATCCCGCTCGAAAAGAAGATCGACCACCTCCTCGCGTCGACCGAGCCGATGCGCACCGACGACCGGATCCATCAGGTGTCGGGCGAGATCTCCTGCTACCGGCAGGAGAAGATCTTCGCGTCGAGCATCGGAAGCTTCATCGAGCAGACGACGACGGAGATGGGCGGCGGACTCGAGGCGGTCGCGATCGAGGGGAGCGAATTTCAGCGCCGCACCTACCCGAACGCCTTCGGCGGCGACTATCAGGCCGAGGGCTGGGAGTTCATCGAACGGCTCGACCTACCGGGCCGTGCGCTCACCGTGCGCGACGAGGCGCTGGCCCTGCTCCGCGCGCCGAAGGCTCCGGCCGGGCGCTTCGACCTGATCGTCGGCTCCTCACAGCTGGCGCTCCAGGTTCACGAGTCGTGCGGCCATCCCACGGAGCTCGACCGGGCGATGGGACTCGAGATCTCGCTCGCCGGCGGCTCGTTCCTGCAGCCCTCGATGCTCGGGACTTTCCAGTACGGCTCGCCGCTGGTGAACATCGTCGCAGACGCGACGGTGCCGGGCTCGATCGGCTCGTTCGCGTACGACGACGACGGTGTCCCGGCGCAGCGGTTCCACCTCGTCGAGGGCGGCCTCTTCGTCGGCTACCTGACCGGACGCGATACGGCCCCGGCCATCGGCCGCAGCTCGAACGGGACCGTCCGGGCCGAGACCGCAGCCCGGATCCCCATCATCCGGATGACGAACATCAACCTCGAGCCGGGAACGACGCCGCTCGACGAGATCATCGCCGGGACGAAGCGGGGCATCTTCGTCGACAGCAACAAATCGTGGTCCATCGACGACCTCCGCCTGAACTTCCAGTTCGGCTGCGAAGTCGCCTGGGAGATCGAGAACGGACGCCTCACCCGGATGCTGAGGAACCCGCTCTACACCGGCAACACGCCGGAGTTCTGGCGTTCCTGCGACGCCATCGCGGACCGCGACAGCTGGCGCGTCTGGGGCCTGCCGAACTGCGGCAAGGGTGACCCGATGCAGACCATGCGGGTGGCACATGGCGCTCCTGCCGCCCGGTTCAGAAACGTGGAGATGGCGTGAGCACGAACGTCAGGAGTACGAGCCCCGTGCGCGATCAGGACGAGTCTTTCGACATCCTCGAGCGGGCCCTCGCGGCCGCAGGCACGGACGAAGCCGACGCAATGCTCACGTCGACGGACCAGAACATCAGCCGGTTCGCCGGTTCTCAGATCCACCAGAACATGTCGGAGGAGAGCGCTGCGCTGACGCTCCGCGTGGTGATCGGCGCGTCGATGGGCGTCGCGTCGACCACCGTCTTCACCAGCGAGGAGATCGCGCGCACGGCCGCCCTCGCGCGTGAAGCAGCGAAACACGCGAGCCCGCTCCCCGGCTTCTCCGGTCTCTACCGGGACGGCGAAGCGTCACCCGACGTGGTTTCCATGGACGAGCGGACAGCGAGGCTTTCGCCGGTCGAGAAGGCGCAGGACCTCCGCCGCATGTTCGACGCCGGCGCGCCTCGTGGAGCGACCTTCGCAGGCTCCTACG
>JBAQWH010000467.1:0-8196 GCA_049298815.1 Thermoanaerobaculia bacterium
GCTGCGGCCATCGGCGTTTCGGCGACCGGTTCGGCCGGGGCTTCGACATGCGCACGCTTCGAAGCACGCGCCGGCTTGGCGGCCGGAGCTTCCTTCGCTGCGCGTTCCTCGGCCTCCACCGCCTCGACGAACTCGGGGATGATCATGGGAGGAGCCGCCGGAGCGACCGGAGTCTCTTCCTTGGGCGCCTCGCGGCGGGCGCGGACCGGCGGCTGGATGATCGGCCGCGGTGGTCGCACCGCTTCTTTCTTTTTCTGCGGGAGGGGCTTGTCCTCGCGCAGGATGACCGTACGCGTGCGCGTCGCCAGCTTTTTGCCGGTGAGGATCGCCTGGATGACCTCCGGTTCGAGCACCTGGTTCGAATCGGTGATCTCCGCGCCGAGTGACTGCAGCTTGAAGATGAGGTCCTTGTCGGACACGTTCATCTTCTTCGCCAGATCACTCACTCGAAGTTTCGCTGCCGCCATTCAATCTCCCTTGGTCTACCAGTTGAACCCGGTACCGCTCAGGCTTTTGCCTTTTCTTCGTCAGTCGCGGACGTGCCTGTGCCATCGTCTTCGGCCGGCTCGCCGTCAGCGTCACCTGGTTCGGCATCGCCATCTGTTTCTTCATCGCCGTCTTCGGCGTCGTCGCCCTCTTCGTCGTACTCGCCGTCTTCATCCTCGTCCAGGACGTCCTCGGAATCTTCGACGCGCTCGTGTTTGCGGGCGATCTCGATCATCTCGTTGGCCATCGTTTCGTCGACGCCCGGGATCGCCATGAGGTCTTCGACCGAGGCGTTGATGACCGAGTCGAGGTCGTCGTATCCGGCCTCCTCGAGCATGTCGGCCCACTCGGGGGGGAGCTCGTCGATCTCGTGCACGTTGGTCTGGGCGCGGGACTCGGCCATCGCTTCCTGGAGCATCGCGGCGAGCGCGTCGGCGACCTCTCCCTTGACCTCTTCTTCCGACTTGATGTCGATCTTCGCGCCGATCAGTTCGGCCGCGAGACGGACGTTCAGCCCGCGCTTGCCGATGGCGAGCGAGAGCTGGTCGTTGTCGACGATGACGTCGAGGTGCGGGCGATGGGCGTTCTCGTCGCTGGTGACCGAGACGCGCGTGATCTTCGCCGGGGCGAGCGAGTTCTGGGCGAAGACGACGATGTCCTCGTGCCACGGAATGATGTCGATCTTCTCGCCACGGAGCTCGCGGATGATCGACTGCACACGGGAGCCCTTCATGCCGACGCAGGCGCCGACCGGGTCGACGTCGCGCTCCCGCGAGGCGACGGCGATCTTCGCGCGCTCGCCGGGCTCGCGCACCGCGTCCTTGATGATGACGGTGCCGTCGTAAATCTCCGGCACTTCCATCTCGAAGAGCTTGATGAGCAGGCGCGGGTCGGTCCTCGAGAGGACGACCTGCGGCCCCTTCGGCTGCGTGTGGACGTCGACGATGACGGCCTTGATCCGGTCGCCCTGCGAGTAGCGCTCGGCGCGCGACTGGTGCGACCGCGGGATGATCCCCTCGGTCTTGCCGTTGAGGTCGATGATCATGTCGCCGCGCTCGAAACGCTTGACGTAGCCGTTCTCGAGCTCGCCGAGCTTGTCCTTGTGTTCGTTGAAGACCTTCTCGCGCTCGGCTTCCCGGACCTTCTGGTAGAGGACCTGCTTGGCCGACTGGGCGGCAATGCGGCCGAGCTCGTCAGGCGGCTTCGTCAGCGGGATCTTTACCTCGTCCCCCTGCTCGACCTCCGGATCGATCTTCTGCGCTTCCCAGGTCCGGATCTGCGTGTGGACATCCTTCACCACATCGACGACTTCCTTGCTGATGTAGTTCAGACGGATCGTCCCGCCGACGACGGCTTCGGGGTCGATGGCACGGGCCTGTTCGAGAGTCCACTGCGCCTGCGGATCTTCGATCTGGTTCTCGTCCTCGACGATTTCCTTGATGACCCAGATCTGCACGTTTCCGGTCGTCCGGTCGAGCTCGGTCTCGAGCGGCTCGCGCGTCTTGTAATACTTCCGCGCGGCCGTCGCGAGAGCGTCCTCGAGGGCCTTGAAAACGCGCTCGACGTCGATCGACTTCTCGTACGCCAGCGCCTTGATGTCTTTTGACAGGTTCTCGTTGAACATCGATGCTCCTTCAGCACCGTTGACGTGCTGCCAGACCCGTTCCCGCTTGCGCGGCAGGGGCGGCTTCACGTCACCGGCGCCGAATCAGATCTCTACTTCCAGCCGTGTTTCCTTGATGTCAGCCAGGGCGACCTCGTAATCCGGATCCCGCTTCGCGGCGGGATCGGTCACGACGATCGTCTCGCCGTCGAATGCTTTGAGCTTGCCCACGATCACGTGCAGTCCGCGGATCGCCCGTGCGGTCTTCACGCGGACGAGCCGCCCGATGAACTTTTCGTAGTCTGTGGTGCGGTAGAACTTGCGGTCGAGCCCGGGGGAAGAGACCTGGAGCTCGAATTCGCCGGGGATCGGATCCTCGACGTCGAGATAAGTGGACACCTGAGTCGCCACCAGTTGGCAGTCGTCGAGGTTGACGCCACCCACTTTGTCGATATCGATCCGAAGCAGAAAAACGCGCCCCTGCTTCCGGTAATCGATATGGACGAGCTCGAGTCCCTCGGACTCGACGATCTTCTCGATCTGCTGCTCGACCTGTTCAGGAATTCCGCTCATTCGCTCCATCAACAAAAAAAGCGGCCGGACCGGCCGCTTTCGAAAGGTGCTGCTCGAAAGCCGTCGAATACTAACACACGCGTTCGGGGGGCTCAACAGAGCAGTAGCACAGGCGATTCCAGTGCCGAAGTGATGGGACGAATGGGACCTATGGGACCTTTGGGCGCATGGGACGAATGGGACCTATGGGACCTTTGGGACCTATGGGACCCGCCCGCCCAAACCCAGCTGGCAAGCTACGAACGAAGGGGCGCGGGCTCCCATTCGTCCCATCGGTCCCATCCGTCCCATCACCCACTGCCGCGACCCGAAAAAGAAAGCCGCGCCCGGAGGCGCGGCTTTCAAGACTGCGATGAGTTTGCGGTTACCGGCGCGTGACGCTGCGGCGGATCGCACCCTTGCCGGAGCCTGCCGGGTAGATGGCCGCGACCGCTGCGTCGCTGAGCGGGATCTCGTACTGCGGCTCGAGGGTCGTCGCGTCACCGCTGACGTTGTCGAGAATCGAACCGTACGCGATGAAGGCGGGGCAGCCCTCGACGCAGCCGGTCGGTGCATCGGACGTCGCCAGATTGTTCCTCTGTTCGACGGTCACGAAGAAGTTCGATCCGGTCTGGCCCGGGAAAAGCACGGTGAAGTTCCACTGGTTGTGGCCCAGCGGCGCGAGGGTCTGCACGCTCTCTGCGATCTGCGTCCCCGGCGCGTTGCCGGCATAGAGACGGAAGACGATGTCGGTCGTCGAGAACTGCGACGCGTTCGCGGCGCCGATGTTGGCGCGATAGGTTCCCGCCTGCCCGACCGTACCGTTCTGCGTGAGGCCCGAGATGAAGACCCGCTGGAGCTTGTTGTCGGCCTGGAGCGAGCTGGCGAAGTTGTACCAGGGGATCCCGGAGAAGAGCTGGCCGGTGGTCGCCGGCTTCTGATCGAGCGTCGTGCCCGGGGGGATCGAGTAGATGCGGCTCTGGACGCTGATGTTCCGGAAGTTCGGGCTGTAGCCGCTCGAGTTCTGGGTCGCGGGGCCGCAGTCGGCGTTCGCGAGGCAGGCGTTGAAGATCAGCTGGCCGAAGCCGGTCGGCCGATTGAGGACCGTCGGGAAGAAGTCGACATAGGTCTTGCGCTCGCCGGGGGCGAGGCTGATGACGTTCTTGTGCTCGAGACCCTTGCCTCCGGACGGGTTGTCCGAGCCCGACGGCGTCGCCGAGTAGAGCACCGAGACCTGGACCGAGTCGGTGCTCAGGTTCGCGATGAAAACGTCTGAAATGAAGGTGCCGCTGCCGCCCGCGACTTTTCCGGCCACCGCGAGGTACACCTGGTCGGCCGCGCGGAAGTTGCTGGCCATCGCACCGACGGCGCAGAGAGTCAACGCAGCCGCAATACCAATTTTCTTGATCAACATGGGATCTCCTCTACTGACAATTTGAAAACACCTGAGCCGTGAGTCCGGCATTCTAAACGAACTGCGGTCACTCCGACAGCAACACCACGTGACGCCGGTGAGGTGAACGAACGCCGGTCCCGGCTGACTGGCCGGTGGTGACGCCTTTCAGAACTCCCCGTTGCCTCGTCCTACATCCCTATACTTCGCGCGTGTCCGAAACGAAACGGGCGATCGTCACGGATGCCGAACACGGCCTGCGCCTCGATCGCGCCCTGCACGCGCTGTTCCCTGCCGAGAGCCGGAGCTTCCTCGCGAAGCTCGTCGACCAGGGGCACGTCACGGTTAATACGTCGGCCGCAGGCAAAACGTCACAGCGGGTCGAGATCGGCGACGTCCTGGAGCTGACGGTCCCGGACGCGGCTGCCACCGGCGTCGCCTCCCAGGACCTGCCGCTGACGATCGTTCACGAAGACGACGACATCGTCGTGCTCGACAAACCGGCCGGGATCGTCGTTCACCCGGCGGCGGGCCATGCCGACGGCACCCTCGTCAACGCCCTGCTCTTCCACGTCCGCGACCTCAGCGGTATCGGCGGGGAGCTCCGGCCCGGCATCGTCCACCGGCTCGACAAGGACACGAGCGGCCTCCTCGTGGTCGCCAAGAACGACCTGGCCCATCGAACGCTCACCGCCGCCTGGAACACCGCCGCCATCCGGAAGGAGTACCTCGCGGTCGTCTACGGAACCCCCGCCAGCGCTCGTGGAACGATCGAAGCGGCCATCGGCCGCGATCCGCGCGATCGAAAGAAGATGGCGGTCGTCGCCGACGGCCGGAACGCCACGACCGACTACACCGTCGTCGAACAGCTTCGCTACGCCTCGGTTCTCCGCTGTTCACTCCGCACCGGGCGGACCCATCAGATCCGGGTCCACCTCAAGCACCTCGGCCATCCGATCATCGGCGACCCGGCGTACGCCGGCCCACAATGGCGCGGCATTCCGAACAAACGCCTCCAGCGGATGCTCGCCGGCGTCGGCCGGCAGATGCTCCACTCCGCCCGCCTGACCATCCCTCACCCCCGCACGCACGAGTCGCTCACCTTCGAGGCCCCCATGCCGGAGGACATGCGAGCGGTGGTGGAGGCGCTTCGCGAAGGATGAAGGCGGAGAGACAGTTCACCACAGAGGCACAAAGGGCACAGAGATTCACAGAGGATTCCGCAGATCCGTGACCCCGGCATCCATCTCTCTGTGCTCCTCTGTGCCCTCCGTGCCTCGGTGGTGAACCGGTCGGCCCAAAGCAAAAGGGCGAGAGCCTCGCGGCCTCCGCCCTTCTGACTTCTTACTTCTTACTTCTTACTTTTACAAAAGCATTCCTACAATCGTCGCGGTGAGAAAGTTGGCGAGAGTGCCGGCGATCATCGCGCGAAGGCCGAGGCGGGCGAGGTCGCCTCGGCGCGACGGCGCGAGCGAGCCAATGCCGCCGATCTGGATCGCGATCGACGAGAAGTTCGCGAATCCGCAGAGCGCGTAGGTCGTGATGATGAAGCTCTTCGGATCGAGCTGGCTGGCGAGCGGTCCGAGCTTGGCGAACGCGACGAACTCGTTGAGGACCATGCGCGTGCCGAGGAGGTTGCCGACCGTGGTCGCATCCTTCCACGAGACGCCCATCGCCCACGCGATCGGGCTGAAGACCCAGCCGAGCAGCATGTCGAGGCTCTTCGGGAAGTAGGGTGCCATGACCGGGAAGATCCCGACGACCGACTCGTACGCGTACCCGAAGATGCCGTTGACCATCGCCACGAGGGCGATGAAGGCGATCAGCATGCCGGCGACGTTGAGCGACAGATGGAGCCCTTCGATCGCCCCCCGCCCCGCCGCGTCGATCACGTTCACGTCCTGCTTCGGCACGACGACTTCGACGTCGCCTCCGGTCTTCGGCTGCTCCTCCTCCGGGACGATGAGCTTTGCCATCATGATCGCGCCTGGCGCCGTCATGATGACCGCCGTCAGAAGGTGGATCACGTCCACCTTCGCCACCAGGACGTAGGCCGCCATGATCCCGCCGGAGATGTGCGCCATCCCCGCCGTCATGATCGTCATCAGCTCCGACCGCGTCATGTCGGGGAGGAAGGGACGGATGGTCAGCGGCGCTTCGGTCTGGCCCATGAAGATCGAGGCCGCGACCGAGGTCGACTCCGCCCCCGACGCGCCCATGAAGCGCGTCATGATCTTTGCGAAGAACCGGACCACGAGCTGCATCACGCCGAGGTAGTAGAGGACCGCGAAGATCGACGCGATGAAGATGATCGTCGGCAGCACCTGCGCGGCGAAGACGAAGCCCACACCGCCGTTCTCCACCCCCTTCGAGAGCGGACCGAAGACGAAGTCAGCCCCCGCCGCCGTGTAGGCGATGAGGCTCGTGATGATGTGCTTCATCGTCTCGAAGAGGTAGGCCAGCAGATTGAACGTGAGGAAGAGGTAGAGGGTGATGAGGCCGAAGGCGATCCACAGCGGCCGGCGGCCGGTCGGCGACATCCGCTTGGCAGCCTGGAAGAAGACGACTGCCAGCAGGACGAAGAGCAGCGCGGCCCCCGACCGGGAGAGCGGGAGCGCGACCGGCGCGAACGCCTCCGAGATCGGCTTTCCCTTCAGGACGAAGATCGCCACGATGATCTGGAGGACCAGGCCCCAGACGACCGGACGCCACTTGATGGCGCGGCGGTTCGTCGAGATACCGAATGCGATCAGCAGGATTGCGGCGAATCCGATCAGCGCGGTGAATCGCTCCATTTGCAGGACTCCGTATTTCGGACGTTCCTTCGGGGAAGGACGGGTAAGGGTAATGGCAGAAGAGTGAAGAGTGAAGGGTGAAGAGTGAAACGGGTGAGGCGATCCTCACTCTTCACTCTTCTCACTTCACTCTTCGCCGCAGGCGTCTATACTCCCCGCCGCCATGATTCAAGCCATCGACCGTGCCGTCGCGGGAATCCGCAGCAAGAGCCACATCGAGCCGCAGGTAGGACTGATCCTCGGGTCCGGACTCGGCAACGTCGTCGACGCGATCGACATCGAGACCAGCATTCCCTACTCCGAGATCCCCGGGGCGAAGGCCTCGACGGTGCTGGGCCACGACGGCCGGCTGATCCTCGGCCATGCCGGCAAGCTGCCGGTCGCCGTGATGCAGGGGCGCGTTCACTTCTACGAAGGCTACGAGATGGCCGAGGTGATGTTCCTCACGCGCGTTCTCGGACGCCTCGGCATCCGCAAGCTGATCGTCACCAACGCTGCTGGCGGCATCAACACGTCGTTCGTCCCCGGCGACCTGATGCTCATCTCCGACCACATCAACTTCATGGGCGTGAACCCGCTTCGCGGTCCGAACTTCGACGACCTCGGCGTGCGATTCCCCGACATGAGCGACGCCTACTCGGAGTCGCTGCGCGAGGCCGCTCGCGGCGTCGCCGCGTCACGCGGGATCGCGGTCAAGGAAGGCGTCTATCTCGCCCTCTCCGGCCCGACCTACGAGACGCCTGCAGAGATCCGCGCCTTCCGCACCCTCGGCGCCGACGCCGTCGGCATGTCGACCGCCCCTGAAGTCATCGCCGCCTCCCACATGCAGATCCCCGTCCTCGGCATCTCGTGCATCACGAACATGGCCGCCGGCATCCTGAAGCAGAAGCTCTCACATCAGGAGGTCATCGACACGACCACCCGGGTCCAGAAGGAGTTCACCGGCCTGGTGCTCGGGATCCTCGAAGCATTCGGATCGCAACCCTCGTAGATTTCACGCAGACGTCGCCGACCGGCGTCGCGACGTGATGTCGCCCTCAGTCCGGCATAATGCCGTCTCATGTCCATCGACAGGGACGCGCTGAACAGTCTGCGGATCGATCGTCCCGCGAGACGCCCGGGGCCCGGCCGGACCTCCTGGCTCATCGCGGCGGGGCTGCTTCTCGCCGTGATCGCGGTCGCAGGCTGGGCTTTCACGCGCGACCGCGCGATCGAGGTCACAGTCGCGCCAGCCCGGGCGATCGCGGGCAGCACGCCGGGAGCGGTGCTCAACGCGAGCGGCTACGTCACGGCGCGCCGTCAGGCGACCGTCTCTTCGAAGATCACCGGCAAGATTGCCGAGGTCTTCATCGAGGAAGGGATGGTCG
>JBAQWH010000468.1:0-5355 GCA_049298815.1 Thermoanaerobaculia bacterium
CACCTGAGCGCCGCGGCGTTCCCGATCCGGCGCGATGGCGTCACGACGGCCGCCCTCTCCGTGTTCGCATCCGAGGCCGACGTCTTCGGCCCGCAGGAGCTCGAGCTCCTCGCGGAGGCGGCGGTCGACGTCGCCTTCGGCCTTCAGCACATCGAAATGCAGGCAGCACGCGTCCAGGCGGAGCGCGCGATGCGGCTCTGGACCGACGCGTTCCGCTACTGCGGCCACGGCATCGCCATCGGAGATCCGCGCAAAGAGAGCGTCCTCGCGTGCAATCCAGCCTATGCCGCGATCGTACGCCGCACGGTGGACGAGATCTGCTCGACCCCGATCTCCGCGCTGTACACGCCCCTTTCCAATGCCCGGCTGCACGAGGCGATGGCGCAGTCCGACAGGACCGGCTCCGCGTCCCGTGAGGTCGAGATGCTGCGGTCGGACGGATCGAGCGTTCCGGTTCAGCTCGACCTGGTCTCGGTCCGTGACCACTCGGGCGCGGTCGCGTACCGGGTCGCCACGGTGCAGGACATCACGGAGACGGCACTCGCCAAGGCATCCCTGCGCGACTACGCCCAGCGGTTCCAGCTGGCGGTGGCGTCGGAGAGGCTCGGCGTTTACGACTGGAACGTCCGTACCGACGGCCTCGTGTGGGACGAGCGGATGTACGAGATGCACGGCGTGGCGCGACAGACGTTCGAGCCGTCGCTCGAGGCGTGGCGCGCGATGATCCATCCCGACGACCGGGAAGGCACCGCCGAGGCGGTCACGCGCTCGCTCGCAGGAGACGCCGCGTTCGACACCGAGTTCCGGATCGTCCGGCCCGACGGCTCGATCGTCCATGTCAAAGCCAACGCTACGATCATCCGGGATGCGAGCGGCGCCGCCGCCCGGATGGTCGGTGTGAACCGTGACGTCACCGCCGAGCGGCATGCCGCAGCGGAGCGGATCGCCATCGAAGCGCAGTTGCTTCACGCCCAGAAGATGGAGGCGATCGGCACGCTCGCCGCGGGCGTAGCGCATGACTTCAACAACATCCTGATGCCGATGATCGGGCATGCCGAGCTCGCGATCATGAACGCGCACGACGAGAACGCGGTGCGCGAGGAGGCGGCACACATCATCGAATCGGGAGAGCGCGCCCGCGACATCATCCGCCAGATCCTCGCGATCGCCCGGCGCACCGACTCCGGCACCCTCGTGCCGGTCAACGTCGGCATCCTGCTCAGCGAGACCATGCGATTCCTCAGGGCCTCGCTCCCTGCGACGATCGCGATGAAGGCCGATGTCGACCCCGCCTGCGGCGCCGTGCTGGCCGACGTCTCGCAGATCCAGCAGGTCATCCTCAACCTCTGCACCAACGCACGCGATGCGATGGCGGAGCACGGCGGAGTGCTCGAGGTCTCACTCGATCGGGTGGCCGGCAGCCCGCCGGCGGGCTCCGAATCCGGTAATGCGCTCTCGTGGCTGCGCCTCTCGGTCCGCGACACCGGTCCGGGCATCGACCCATCGATCATCGACCGGATCTTCGAGCCTTACTTCACGACCAAGACCCGCGACAAGGGCACCGGCCTCGGACTCGCCGTCACGCAGAGGATCGTCGCAGCCCTCGGCGGCGAGGTCCGCGTCTCCAGCATTCCGGGCGAAGGGGCCCGGTTCGAAGTCCTCCTTCCCGAGGCTGGACACGCACGCGAGAAGCACGCGCGCAAAGATCTGTCGGTGCCACGAGGCAACGGCGAATGCGTCCTCCTCGTGGAAGACGAACAGCCGATTCTCCACGTCCTCGGCAGGACGGTGACGGCACTCGGCTACCGCGTCCTCACCTGCAGCAGCGGGGCCGAAGCGCTCGACCTCTTCCTGAATCCCCCGCAGCCGATCGACGTCGTCGTCACCGACAACAGCATGCCGGGGATGACGGGGATCGAGCTCGCGCACACCCTGCTTCGGCTCCGGCCCGAGCTGCCGATCGTCCTCAGCACAGGCTACGCGGACGAACAGGAAGAGGAGCTGCTGCGCGCAGCCGGCGTCCGCGTGGTGCTGCTCAAGCCGTACGCCACCGCCACGCTCGCGTCGACGCTGCGCGAAGTCCTCGGCTCACGCAGCAAAGACGACGAACGTCGCTGAGCCCCGGGATTCGGAGATCTCGACGAGGGCGCCCGACACTATTTGAAGTCGACGTAGGGCGTCTTCGCGATCGGCGAGCCGCCGGTCGGACCGGTCGACTCGATCAGGAAGACGCGGAAGCGGAGTGGTCGCGCGACGTCGTTCTGGAACGTGTCCGGCCGGCAGCGGAGGATCTCCCTCCCCGATGCGTTCTTCAACTTCGGGGGCCGCGGCGGAAACTCTCCCGCCCCGGTGACGATCAGCCTGCCGCATCCAACCGACATTTTCGAATTGACCGTATCGAACTGCATCGACAGGTCATACATGTCGGGGCGGAATCCTTCGATCGCGTACTCGACTTCCACCACGATCTCATCCGCACTCGCGACGACAGTCCCGGCGGAGGGGCGGACCGACACGATTGAGATCGTCGCGCTCGAAGCCTTCTTCTCACCGGTCTCCGAACGCCAGGGGCCGAGACCGGTCACCTGCAGCAGCGTCGGTTCCGGGAAGAACATCGCGTGCAGGTTCATCGGCGGGTTCACGTAATAGGAGCCGGCGCCGAGCCGCTTCGTCTCCGGATTGTCGGCAAACGCCAGCTCCACCATCCCCGAGAGCACCGTGACGCGCTCGTGCTGCAGATGCCAGTGTGTCGGGAGCCGCGTGCCCGCGGGGACGCGCAGGCGGATCGTGTAGAGCCCGTCCTTCTGAGGATCGCCCTCGAGGACTGCGAGCTCGACTCCTTCCGGAAGGGGCGGTCGCACGGCGATCCAGGTCAGAGACTCCGGCGTGACCTGGATCGGCCGCGACGGCGCCGGCGGCCTCGCGGGTTGCGCGCTGGCGACGGTTGCAGCAAACAGCACGATCGGAAGCAGCGAGCGGCGCATGAAACCTCCTGAACCAGCAGAGTGGTTCGGCTGGAGGATAAACCCTACTCTTCCTGCTGGACGAAGCCGCCGGCGAATCGCTGGAAGAGACCGAGCGCGAGGACGCCGACCACGAGGTGTCCCGCGAGGACGTACCACACCATCTCGGGACGTCCTGCATCGGCGAAGCGGCCGTAGAGCGGCGTGTAGATCACGCCACTGAACGCGCCGACGCCGACCGCGAGGAAGTTCGATCCCATGTAGAGCCCCGCCTTCTCCTTCGGTGCGATCCAGGTGATGTACTCCTGGATGCGCGGCGACGAGATCATCTCGCCGACCGCGAAGAGCGCGATTCCGGCGAACACGAGCGAGGCGCCTGAAACGCGTGCCATGCCGAGGACGACGAAGCCGGCGCCCATGACGAAGAGGCCGAAGAGGAACGACGGGATGGCCTTGAACTTCTCGAAGATCTTCGCCACGAAGATCTGGAGAATCATGATGATGTAGCCGGTATGCGAGATCGTCTCGCCCATGACGCGACGCGCACCGTTCTCCTCGTGTGAGAGGAAGTCGGCAACGGTCACACCGAAGATTCCGCGCAGCGTCTGGTAGAGCTGAGCCGTATCGAGGTTGCTGTCGACGTAGAGCGCGCAGAGGTTGAAGAACGCCCAGAACGGGATCCAGAAGAAAAGGCCGAGAAGCAGGAGGAAGGCGCTGAACTTCAGGTCGCCGAGCGCCTGGCCGATCTCGGCGAACTTCTCGCCCAGCGTCTTCCCTTCGATCTCGCGCGGCGGCTCCTTGTAGAAGAAGACCGTGATGAAGAACATCACGATGATCGATGCCGCCGCCGTGTAGAACGCGTAATCCCAGGAGATCGCGCGCAGCTTGCCGGCGACGACCGGCCCGAGCGAGCCGCCGACGTTGACCATCGCGTAGAAGATGCCGAAGCCGAGCGTCGAGTTCGTGCGGTCGGTGGTGGCGCGGACGGTCGCGGAGATGAGCGGCTTGAAGATGCCAGCCGCGAGGCCGATCGACAGCATCGTCAGGGCGATGCCGGAGAACGACTTGGTGAAGATCAGCAGCAGGATCGACGGCAGGTACGCGAGGTACGAGACGATCAGGAGTCGCTTGAAGCCGTAGCGGTCGGCGAGCGTTCCGGAGAAGAGCGGCACGACGTACGAGAGCAGCAGGAAGATCGTCTGGACGACGCCGAGCTGATCGCGCGAGTAGCCGAGGCTCGTCATGTAGACGCCGAAGCCGAAGTAGATGCCGTAGTACGAGAAGCGCTCGAGAACCTCGATGAGGTTCGCGACCCAGAAAACGCGGGGGAAAGGCGTGCGATTGGCCATGGTGACCTCCGTGATCGCGACAGGGTACCCGTTCAGGCCGCCTGATGCGATGTGCGCAACCTCACCGCCGCCCTCGGCTCGTGAGCCGTGTCCTGGTCAGGCCTGGGGCCGACCGGCAGACGGAGCGCGTTTGCAGCTGCACTCGATGCAGCCATGCTCGGCGCAGGTGCCGCAGGATGACTTGACCTTCTTGCGGAGCGCCTCCCGCGCGCGAAACGCTCGGACCGCCGCGTTCCCCGGCGTGATCCCGGCCTCCGAGGCGAGTTGCTGCGTCGAGATTCCGTCGAGCTCGACCCTCCGGATGGACTCGGCGTACTCCGGCTTGAGCGTCGCCGCGAGCTCCCCGACGCAGGCACAGATCGCCCCGCGAACCTCGTGCGGAGGTTCGACCGCGTCTTTCAGCTCCCCCGCCAGCGCCTCGAGCGCGCGACTCTTCACCACTCCGCGCCGGTAGTGGTCGATGACGGCATTGCGCAGCAGCCGATAGAACCAGGCGACCGCCGTCTCCTCGCGCACGTCGTCCGCCTTTTCGATGCTCTTCACGAAGGCGTCCTGGAGGATGTCCTCCGCGAGCGCGCGATCGTTGAGGCGGCTCTGGAGGAACGCGAGGAACTGGCGGTGGCTGGCGACGAGCTGCGTTGCAACGCCATGCGTGGGCTCGGAGTCCGGATTCATGATGAGACTGTAATCGGTCGGGGGGTCCTGCGTCTTCCGGCCCCGCGTGGGCGACCTCTAGAGCGACGCCAGATATTCGGCGGCCGCCTCGAGCTCCAACTCGGAAAAGACGGCAATGCCTCGCTGGCGCAGCAGCGCGGTCGCAACACCGTCCCCGGCGACGCGGGTCTTGCTGAACGTCCCGTCGTAGACGAAGGAGCTCCCACACGACGGGCTCCCGCTCTTCAACACGGCGACGCGAACTCCGTGAAGCGCCGCCTCGGCTGCGGCGGCCAGCGCTCCGTTTTCGAAGGCACGCGTAACGTCCTGCCCCTCACGCGTCACGACCTGGCGCCGGTCGCCGTCCGCGACGATCTCGGCCGGCGGCC
>JBAQWH010000469.1:0-2906 GCA_049298815.1 Thermoanaerobaculia bacterium
CCAGCACCGCGACCGCGCGCATCATGCGACCCTCGATCCGTCCGGAGCTTCCCGCGTCCGGAACTGCACCAGAATTTCCCGCATCACCGCCGCCGACGACTCCCCGTCGATCAGGACGTCGCTACACTCGATCGCGTCGATCCCCAGCGTCAGCCACAACCCGGGAGTTTCCGGATCCTCGTACCGACCCGGCGACTTCTCCACCATCCCGACATGCAGCCGGCAAACGAGCTCTTTGACTTCGTCGAAGACCGTCGCCGCCGTCTCGTCCGCCGCCGGCAGCTCGTTCCGCGGAGAGAAGTATTCGATTTTGATGATGAACCGATAGTCCCAGGCGCGCCGCCCGGTCCCGGCCGTTTTCTCGAACGCCGCCGGCGCGACGTGGATCCGCCGCAACCCCTCGCCGAACGACACCGCGCCGTTTCGCCGATCGAACCATGAGCCAAACTTGATGAGCGTCCCGCCCGCCGTCAACGCCGCGAACTCCGCGTCCGCGCGCAGAAATTCGACGATCGCGCGCGCCGTCCGCGTGTCTATGTGCTGAGAAATCGCCATCACTGCCCCATCCCCGGCAGAGCGACGCGCCCCTCGACGACGAACGTCAGCACCGCCGGAATGTATGCGTTATCGATCGCCGCGTCGCTGATCACCATGAACACGCGCGCCGGCGAATGCACGCTCGCGTCCGTCCGCGGCGCCCGCGACTGCCCCTTCGAAAACCGCCGGACCCGACGCGTCCCGTCCGGACCGACCTGCTTCTGCTGCCACCGCGGCCCCTCGGCGTATTGCTTCACTCCCCGGTCCAGCAGGTGCGTATGCGGCGCCAGGCTCAACGCGACCGCGTTACTCTTCGACCAGTCCCGCACAATCGAATTGATCAGGTTCCCGCGCATCATCCCCGGGCCCGTCCTCGAGCGCGATCCCGGCCGGTTGCGCCCCTTGCGATCCGGATATTTGTCCCGCTTGTACGTCGCTTCCGAGAGCGGAACCCAGGTCCCGTATCCACGCGTCCGGATCCGCGATTTGACCGACGAAACGATGTGCTCCGCGATCTTCGCCAGGACCGGCGACAGATCGCCGCCGCGCTCGAGATAGGCCTCACACAGCGCCTCGAGCTCGTTTGCTCCCAGCTTCTGCCGGCCGCCGAGCATGACGCCCGACGCCCCGTCCTCGAACCTGGGCGCCGAATAGGTGACGTCGAGCTTCGTCACGGTCCTAAATCTCCGTCGAGCGGTTCACCCAGGCGTCGTTATCGCTCGAGATCACCCGCGACGAGCGCCGCGAATACGTGACCTCGGCCGCTGACGCCTCCGCCACCTCGAGCACCGCGTCGCCGAGCTTGTCGTAATGCGTTTTTCCCGACGCCAGAAACGACAGCCACTGACGAGCCTCGTCATACGCCCGCTGAATCGACTCCGGCCGGCCGGCGTCCGTCGACGTCGCGTTCCCCAGCGCCAGCGCCAGGCAATGCTTTCGCATTTCGTCCGGCGCCGTTGCCACCGTCAGCGCTTCGAACGACGCGGAAGTGTATGCGTTCAGCGCCGCTTGCCGAACCTGGTCGACCGCCGTGTCGACCGCCTGCTGACTCTGCCCAACCGTCAGCCCGTCGACCCCCGCGCGCAGCGCGGCCGCCGACACTTCCCCGACTTCGATAATCGCCGCCGCCATTTCTTCACCTCGAACCCACAAAGGCGAGCGGCCGAACCCGGCCGCCCGCCTGACTACCTCTCACTGCCGACTTACACGCCGACGACGCCCGTCCACAGGAAACCGAGATTCGCGTTCCGGAGCAGGCTGATGTAGCGATGGTATGCGCCGACCTCGAGGAGCTCGTCCGTTCCCGACAGCTTCGAAGTGCGCGCGTCGACGAGCGTTCCCTCGGCGACATTCTGGTACTGCCCGTAAGGGCAGACCGGCGTGACGGCGAGCGTACGCGTCGACACGGTCGCCTGACGCGAGAACAGCAGAACGCTGTCGGTGGTCCAGAACTGCGTCACGGTCCCGCCGATGTTCCGGCGGAAGTCGCCGACGCGAACCTCCTTCAGCCCGAGATACTCGGCCGCGCGCTCGAGCGTGAGATCGCGAGCGCCGCTCTTGATCGTCGGCCCCGCGACGAACTTGTTGAACTCGGCGTTGGTGCGCATGTGCTTCCACGCGGTCCGGCCGAACAGCGCGTACTCTGCCGGATAGTTGCCGTCGGCGACGATGACCTCCTGCGCAGCCTCGAACGTGCTGTACAGATCCGCCGTCCGGAAGTTCGTCGCGGCCACCTTGTGCGTCGCGCCGTACGACGCGGCCGCGAGCACCGCCTGCGCGATCCGGTACTCCTTCGCGTCCATGATGTCCGCGCGCAGCATGTCGAGACGCTGGGCGATCAGATCGACGCCGCGCGCTCCCGCCTCTTCGATCTTGCGCGAATCCATAGTCGTCTTCAGCGCGCGCTCGACGATCGAGATCGTCGAGCTCGAGCCCGTCTCGAAACGGACCGACTTCGCTTCGGCGTCCGGCGCGCGGAGATCGTCCAGGTCCAGCTTGTGCTCGCCGACCACGACCGAATCGACGACCTCAGCCTCGACCGGATAGTCCGGCGCGACGAAGTCGCCAATGCGCACGCCCGCCGGCAGCGGAATCATCGCGAGCGCGTCGCGCACCTGCGGATTGCTCGTCGCGTACTCTCTCGGAATTGCCACGTCCTCACCCCCAAATGAAAAGGCCGCCCGAATGCCGGGCGGCCCGTGTTGATCTACGTGCACGCCCCGAAAGGCGCGCGAGCTCGAGAATGTCGAAGATGATCAGCCGCGCTCGAGCGCGACCGCCTTAGATGTGCTGCGCCGTGTCGTACAGACGAACCGTCAGAATGTCCGTGTCCGCGCCGGCGCTCGTCCCGTTGACCACCAGGCCCAGCG
>JBAQWH010000470.1:0-1522 GCA_049298815.1 Thermoanaerobaculia bacterium
TCCGAGCAGGGGTTACTGGCGTGGATCCGGTCTGTGTTGGCCGAGGTGTGCCAGTCGTTGATGGTGGTGTCGTACTGGATGCCCGGGTCGCCGCACAGGTGGGCGGCCTCGGCCATCTTGCGGAAGATGTCGCGGGCCTTGTAGGTGTCCATCGGCTCGTGCGGGGCGACCACGGCGTGGGTGGTCCAGTCCTTGTCGTCGACGACGGCCTGCATGAACTCGTCGGTCACGCGGACTGAGTGGTTGGCGTTCTGGAAGAAGACGCTGCCGTAGGCCTCGCCGGTGAAGGAGGGGTCGTAGCCGGCCTCGATCAGGGCCCAGGCCTTCTGCTCCTCGTGGGCCTTTGATTCGATGAACTCGAGGACGTCCGGGTGGCCGGCGTCCAGGATCACCATCTTGGCCGCGCGGCGGGTCTTGCCGCCGCTCTTGACCACGCCGGCGAAGGCGTCGTAGCCCTTCATGAAGCTCACCGGGCCAGAGGCTGTGCCGCCGCCGGCCATCTTCTCGCGGGAGGAGCGGATGGTGGAGAGGTTGGAGCCGGCGCCCGAGCCGAACTTGAAGAGCATGGCCTCCGTCTTGGCCAGGTCCATGATCGAGGACATCGTGTCCTCGACCGAGTTGATGAAGCAGGCACTGCACTGCGGCTTCTGCTCGATCCCGACGTTGAACCAGACCGGCGAGTTGAAGCTCATCTTCTGGTGGACGAGCAAGTGGGTCAGCTCGGCCTTGAAGGTCTGGAGGTCCGCGTCCGTGGCGAAGTAGCGCTGGGTCTCGGCCCAGGCGGTGATCGTGTTGACGACGCGGTCGATCAGCTGGCGGACGGAGGTCTCGCGCTCGGGCGTGCCGAGGTGGCCGCGGAAGTACTTGCTGACGACCACGTTGGTGGCGAGCTGGCTCCAGAAGTCGGGGACCTCGACGTCCTTCTGCTCGAAGACGGACTTGCCCGTCTCGTTGGCGATGCCGGCCGTCCGGTACTCCCAGGTGATCTCGTCGTAGGGGTGGATCCCGGGAGTCGTCCAGCGGCGCTCGAAGGTGAGGCCGCGTGAGGGGGAGCCATCGGGGAGGAGACCGGTGAAGCTCGCCCCCCACGGGCCACCGAGATGCGAGGCCTGGGCGACGGTCCCGCCTGTGCGCTTTGGAGTGCTCCGGGTCACGGCCTTTGGATCCATGACCGGGGACGCGTCACTCACTGCTCGTGCCATGTGCCTTCACTCCTCCGCGTGGTCACGCTGTTGGGGGCCTTGCTCGGTAGCTGCCACCAAAGGTGTCGTTGGGTAGCCCGAGCGATCCTGGGTGCCGCGACTCGGCCGACGGATGCAGGTCGGCGGAGCGGCTTGGTGGGCGGTCTCGGTCTATCTGGCGACCCGAGAACTGTACGCCTCGAGGCATGGGCCGTCAATAGGAAACCACAAGATGTTGTGGTTGCTTCGGGTCGCTGGCCGCTAGATGTGGTGGTTTGGGCGATTCGTGCTCGTCCGCCACCGATCCACGCTCGGAGCCGGGATGTCCACTGTACGGAGTG
>JBAQWH010000471.1:0-4430 GCA_049298815.1 Thermoanaerobaculia bacterium
GCTCCAGACGGCCGCGAACCGCGCCTGCACCGCAACCAACGCACAGCGCTGACGGCCCCCGGCCTCACCTCTCGCGCTCAACCGGAAGAAGTGCGAACGCGGCCGACGTCGTCCCTCCGTAGATTCCTGTGACCACGACCTCCCTCCCGATTGCGGTCGGCCGCGTCACCACTGCGAAGCTGCTCGTCAAATGGCCGGCCGGGATCACGACGGTCGACGGAGCTGTCGCAACGAGCGAGTCCGAGACGAGGATCTGCACCGTCGCTCCTCCCGCCGGAGCGGGGCAGTCGAGGACCAGGTTGACTCTCACGGGCTCTCCTCCAACGACACGCGCCGTCGCCGCCTGCACGGACCGCAGTCTGTCCTGGCTGCAATCCATCCGCTGGGGCTGATCGCTCGTGAGAGGCTGCGCCGAGGGCGCGGACGTGGTCTCGATCGGCGTCGTCGACTCGAGACGGTCTTCACCGGTGGACAGAACGGCGTTGTGCACGGACACCGCATCGAAGCGATACAAGCCTCTCCAGGTGTCGCCGGCCGCGAGCTCGATCGTCTCCGACTGGTTCGGCGCGAGGGTGACCGTGCGCTTGTTGATCGCGTCGATCGCTGCGATCCGCCACTTGCCTTTCGCCGAGCCGCCTGGCGTGCTGACCTCCAGCCAATGCCCTACAAAATACGGGGGAGTTTCAGCTGCCCGGTCGGTCACGAGCGTGGCGCCCTGCGTGCCGGTCTGCGCAACGCCTTGCCCGAAGCCGGGGAGCTCGGTCGGTTGTCCTTTGTAGCCGTTGCTCACGGTCAGTGCGCCGAACACGGCTCCCGGCCCCTTCACCAGGACGGTTCCGGCACCGCCGGATTGCGCTGCCTTCGCCAGTTCCGCGCCGCCGGTCGCGCGCACGCTTCCCAGGCTGCTCGCGGGGAGTCCGTACTCGACTTTGATCGCGCCTCCTCCACCCGAGGTCAGCGAGCTTCCGCCCCCGCCGTTCGCTTCGATGGTGCCGTTCGCGCCGTCGAGTGTCCCGGACGTGATCCAGATCGAACCGCCGGCCCCGCGCGCAGTCCCATTCGCCCGGATCGTGCCGTCGTTGCGCAACGTCGTCGCGCGAATCCGGATGACGCCTCCCCCCACGTACGAACCCATTGCGCCACCACCCGCCTCCGATGGCCGCTCCACGCTGCCGAACGTGCTTCCGGCGGGAGCGCTCCAGAGTCCACCCACGCCAAGGTGGCTTCCCGCGGAGTTCACGGCGGCGACGACAGCGCCCGGATAGGAACTGCCGGCGTAGCCGCGCCCCGTGGCGTCGAGCATCGCACCACTCTCGATCGCGAGCGTTCCACTCACGTCGAGGTCGATCGAGGCCGGGTTCGTCCTGAGCGGAGTCAGCACCGCGTCTTTCGCGATCGTCAGCGACTCCGCTCTGATCGAGGGGACGGCGACGTTCCCGGTCACCGTCACGTCGCGACCGGCGACCGGCTGCGCCAGTTCCAGAACCTTGCCCGCGGCCGTCGGTCCCGAGAGCGTAAACGTTCCGTTGGACCCGAGGCGAAGTGGATCGGGGCTGGTGATCGCATCACCACTGGGCGCGTACAGCGCATCGAATCGATAGACGCCCTGCCACCGGTCACCAGGGATGAGTGCAATCGTCTCTCCGTCGTCTGCCGCGAGACGCACCATGCGGTGGTTCGTCTCGTCGATCGAGGCGATCCGCCACGTCCCCTTGGGATCGCCATTCGCGCGGCTGACCTCAACCCAGTGGCCGATGAAGTAGGCGGCCACAGTCTCGCTTCGATCCGTGACCAGGACAGCGCCATCCGTCCCCGGCTGGGCCACTCCAGCTCCAAGGGGCGGCAGGATCGTCGGTTGTCCGGCATAGGAGACGTTGTCGATCGTCAGCGTCCCGAACACTGAATCCGGACCCTTGAAAAAGACGGTGCCCGCGCCGCCGGAGCGGGTCACAGGGTTGAGGAGGCCACCGCCGGTCGCCCGAACCGTGCCTCGGCGGTCGGTCCCGGTCGTGAACTCGATCGCGATCGCTCCTCCGCCACCCGTCGAGACCGAGCTGCCGCCCCCGCCGTTTGCTTCGATCGTTCCCAGCGGACCGTCCAGTGCGACGGTCGTGATCCAGATGGATCCTCCGCCGCCCCGCGAGCCACCGTTTGCGCGAATCACTCCTTCACTGCGGAGGGTGGCGGTTCGGAGTCGGACGATCCCACCGCCCGCGAAGTTCGCCGGCGCACCGCCACCTGACTCGGAGGGCCGCTCAACGCTTCCGAACGCCGATCCTCCCGGAGGTGCCCAGATGCCGCCGAGTCCCATATGTCCGCCCGCAGAATTCACGGTCGGAAGCACGGCTCCGGGATACGTCGCGGCCACGTAGCCACGGCCGGTCGTGTCGATCATCCCCTCACACGCGATGAAGGTCGTCCTGGTGACCGACAGATCGAGCCGTTCGCCTCCCCCTGCGCGATGAGTGACGATCCCACCGAGCACCACAAGCCGGTCGAAGGTCCTCGCACCGACGACCGTCACGGTGCCGCCCCGGACGACGACCGTCTTGTTCTCATAGGTGGCGGCGTTCGCCGCATCGATCGTCAGATCCGCGGTGATCACCGGCGCGTCGGGCCGAATGACCTCGAGGCGGGTGTCGATCGTCGTCTTATTTCCAGCGATGCTCGTGGCGATGGCTCGAACGGTGAGAATCGTCCCTTCACCGACGTCCGGAACCGGATAGGAGGCTTCGTACTGATCGCTCAGGCCGCTGACCGGCTGAGCGACGAGCACTTCGTCGGCGCCGGTCTGGAACTCGACCTTCTGCACGCCGTTGCCCGTCGTGGCGCCAATCGCGTGGACGCGAAGCCTCGCCGCCTGCCCGGCCGGATACAACGCTCCGTCGCTTGCACAGGTCCAGCTCAGTTTCGGCCCATTCGGATCGATCAGCGGCTTGACACGGATGGTCACGGTCTTCGTGGCGGCGTTGCCTTCGAAGTCCGACGCGCTGACGACGAGCGAAACGGGGACGATCTCCCCACCTTCGACCGTGGGGACGGCCACACTCGCCCGCCACTCGTCGTTCGAGAAGGTCATCATGACCGGCGATGCCTGGCCGACCCTGACCATGACCTCCTTCACTGCGACCTCGGCATCGCTCGCCGTCGCACGCACCGAGATCATCGCGCCGGTCCGTTCCTCGAAGAGCTGATCCGCCACCGGCTCGGCAACCAAGAGGAGAGGAGCGACGACGTCCTTCTGGATCGTCACCGGCTTCGCCTGGCGGATCGCATCGCGTGCGGGGAAGCCATCTTCGACTGCCACCTCGACGTTCATCGGCGTGGTGCCAGGCGTCGACTGCGGAACCGGGAAGACGAAGGTCTCGCCGATGACGCTCTGCGTCTTCGGCTCCCTGACGAGCGTCGTGACCGTGGTGCCGATCGTCGCCTTCGCCGTGATCTTCGTGATGGCGATGTCGTCGCTTGCGGAGACGATCGCCGTGACATTCCGGCCGGGATAGAGGCTCTCCGGTGCGACGGTCAATTCGCCGATCACCGGCGTTGCGTTTTCGATGATCGCGTACGGCATCGGTGCGGTCTCGAACGACCGTCCCGCGCGGTCGACGACACGCGCGGCGAGTGTGGTCGAACCGACCGCTGCGTCGGCGCGTACCGGCAGGAGCACCGGCTGTGTGCTGCTGAACGTGACCGGATGAAGAGCGATCGGTTCGACACGATTCTCTCCAGCCGGCCACAGGAACGTGACGCTCGCGACTCCCGCGACCGACGAGGCCGCGAAGCCGGACTGAATGGACGACGCGCGGGGCAGGGATGCTCCGGGCGGCAACGTCGGCGTGATCGTCAGGGTGGGCCGGTCGTCCGGCTGCACGACGACGGCGGTGCCGTCCACACTCATCGCACCAGCCGGACAGGTCACCGGAGCGTCGAGACGCACGAGTGCCCTCGGTCCGACCGTGCACTGACCGAATGCCGATGACGTCGACAACGGGGTCGGTCTCGTGAGGTGAAGGGTCGCTGCGGCGCGATCGTCTTCCGCCGAGATCCTCAATTCGCCGGCCTGCTGTTGCCCCGGTCGCTCGAGGTAGATCGTCCCCGCGCCGCCATCGAGCGCCGCGCGACTCTCCGGTCCGTTCGTGACGCGGCCGCCGCGTGCCTGCAGCGATCCCGACTCGAACGTCAGCCGCGTCGTCGCGCTGATCGCGATGCGGCCTCCGCCACCGCCGGCGGCATCGTAGTCGTCGCCACCGTTTGCGGTGATGCGGGCCCACGGCCCGATCACCAGATGATCGGCCGAGATGAGAATGCTCCCTCCAGCGCCGGCTCCGCCGCGATCGACCCCGCTTCCGCCGTCGGCTGCAACCGTTCCGGCGATCGTGATCCTGCCGTTGCTACGGAGCGCGATCGCGCCCCCTCCCGCGGCGCCCGGG
>JBAQWH010000472.1:0-3403 GCA_049298815.1 Thermoanaerobaculia bacterium
CGGGAAGCGCGAGCGTGCGGAGAGGCACCGCGGGCGTGATGAACACGACGAGCACGGCGACCGCGACGCCGAGCGGCGTCGAGCGGAGCGCCAGGCTGATTGCGACGCAGAGCCCGCAGAGAAGGAGCTCCCGGGTCAGCAGCACGTTCTCGATCGGGATCCAGCGGAGCAGCAGGACGGCCGAGAGCGCGATCGTAGACGCGCGGAGCGCCGCGAAAGTGCGCGAGGGCGACAGCGACGTGAGCGCGGACGCGAAGACGATCGCGAGCACCGCCCCGAAGATGAGCAGCCGCAACGTCTCGTCGGCGACCGTGCTCTCCACGACGACGAGCAGAGGCACGGCAATCTGCGTCCAGCCCCGGCCGGCCCACGCGACCGCCGTCACGATCATGGCGATGAGCGGGAGCGCAGCGTCGATCGGCGTCGTGTGCTGGAGCGACAGCGTGGCGGCTCCCCACGAGAGCGCCGCTGCTGCCGTCCAGGCGAGTGCGGTGACGGCCCGTCCGGTGCCGGCTGACTTGGCGCTCAGCACCGCATTACGGGACCGCGACTCGTGAGGCCGGGTGGCGGATGAAGTCGGGGTCGAAGCCGCCGAGCGTCTCGGGCGTCACCGTAGCGCGGTAGACGTGACGGCCGTCGCCGGTGAGCCGGACGTCGCCAATGATCCCCTCCTCGAGCGTGAACGAGACGCCGACCACGATCCCGCTCCGCGTCAGCAGCGAGACCGGCGAGTCGACGTGCCCGGACAGCGCGCTGACGACGGCCGAGGCGACGATGCCGGAACCGCAGGCGAGCGTCTCGTTCTCGACCCCCCGCTCGTAGGTGCGGATGTCGATCGAGTGGCGATCCCGCACCGCGATGAAGTTGACGTTCGCACCGGCCGGGGCGAGGGCGGGGTGGTTCCGGATCGCCACACCGATCCGGACGACGTCGTAAGTCCACAGATCGCTCTCGACCGGCAGGACGTAGTGCGGCACGCCCACCGTGATGAAGCTGCCGGTCACGACGCCGCCTTCCAGCTCCAGTGGCACCGAGGCGCGGTAGCCGAACGGCGCCTGCAGCGAGAGCGTCACATCCGTGTCGTCGATCTCCGCACCGACGATGCCGGCGTCGGTCTCGATCGTCATCCGGCGGCCGGCCATCACGTTGAGGAATGCGAAGCGTGCGGCGCAGCGCGTGCCGTTCGCGCAGAAGGCACCCAGCGACCCGTCGCGGTTGTAGTAGCGCATCCGGAAACTGGCGCGCGACGACCGCTCGACGAGGATGAGCCCGTCGGCCCCGACCGAAAGCGCTCGCGTGCAGATGCGCCGCGCCAGGTCCTCGGGGTCGGTCACCCGGCCGCTTCGGTTGTCGATCACGACGAAGTCGTTCCCGGCGCCCGACATCTTCGAGAACGCCAGCGGATCGTGCTGAGAGGGTTCGGTTTGAGTGGGATGCTGCATCGGAATTTTCGATTTCCTTCGCGGCTTGACTCCCGCGGTCCTGTATTTTCGCACGGCTGGCCATGCGTCCGTTCGAAACGTGCGCCGTTCCGGACCGTCTCAGCTTGCAGGATCTCAGTTCCCGGAGGAAACGCTTGCACTCACTGACCCGGATCATCGCCGCGACTGCCATCGCGGCCATCACTGCAGTCATGCCTGCCGCTGCGCAGAGCTCACGACAGCAGCCCCCCGAAATGCCGCGCCTCGTCGAGACGATCGACGTCAAGGTCATCAACGTCGACGTGGTCGTCACCGACAAGAAGGGGAACACGGTCACGGGCCTCAAGAAAGAGGACTTCGAGGTCTACGAGAACAGCGTTCCGAAGACGATCTCGAACTTCTACGAAGTCCAGGGCAGCCGCGCCCGGAACGTCGTGGCGGAAGCGACCGAAGCGGCTCCGGCCCCGGCCGCGACTCCCGAGCCCGCGCCGGTCCTCCGGCCGGAGGACTCCGAGAAGCTCAAGCGGCGGATCATCTTCTACGTCGACAACCTGTCGATGGCCCCGTTCAACCGCAACCGCGTCTTCCAGCAGATGAAGGAGTTCGCGCAGCAGGTCATGCGTCCCGGCGACGAGGCAATGATCGCGACGTTCAACCGCAGCATGAAGATCCGCGTCCCCTTCACCCGCGACGCGAAACAGATCCAGCAGACCCTCGACATCATCGCCGGCGAGACCGCGCTCGGCGGGCAGAACCGGAGCGAGCGCAAGCAGACCGAGGACCGGATCCGCGACGCCCGCACCTACGAAGAAGCGGTGCAGACCGCCCGCAGCTACGCGTCGTCGGTCGAGCACGACCTCCGGCAGAGCGTTTCGTCGATCAACGGCCTCATGACGACCCTCGCGGGGGTCGAAGGGAAGAAGGTCCTCGTCCTCACGAGTGAGGGCTTCCCGATGCAGCCCGGCCGCGAGATGTTCTATTTCGTCGACGAGATGTCGAAGGAAAAGGAGTGGTCGGTGACCGGATCGTCCCTCCTCGAAGGGATGAACTTCGACTCCGCCAACCTGATCCAGTCGGTCGCGAAGACCGCGAATGCGAACGACATCACGATGTACACGATCCACGCGGCCGGCATGACCGGCGGCACCGAGATGTCGGCCGAGTACTCCACGTCGACCCCGTTCGCGGTCTCGTTCGCCGCGTCGAGCAACACCACCGAATCGATGCAGCTGATGGCGGAGATGACCGGCGGCCTCGCCTCCGTACAGACCAACAACTTCTCCGCCGCCTTCGAGAAGATCTCCCGTGACCTCGAGGCGTACTACTCCCTCGGCTACCGCGCGGGCACCGAGCGAGTCGACCGCCAGCGTTACCTGCGCGTCCGGGCGAAGAACAAGAACTACATCGTCCGAGCGAGGCAGACGTTCGTCGAGAAGTCGACGTTTGCCGAGATGAGCGACCGCGTCGTGGCCAACCTCCTCTACCGGACGAAGGCGAACGACCTGAAGATCGCGGTCCGGATGAGGACTCCCCGCGCTGCCGAGGGCGGGCTCTTCCAGGTCGGCCTCGAGATCCAGATCCCGATGGAGTCGCTGACCCTCATGCCGCAGGGCGAGACCTCCTTCGCGGGAGGGTTCGACGTCTACATCGCCGTCGCGAACAAGGACGGCGACATGTCGGACGTCTCGCGCAAACAGCACCAGATCCAGGTCACGCCCGAGGAGATGAAGCGAGTCGGCGGGAAGTACTACACCTACTCGCTCGACCTCCTGATGGAGAAGGGGCTGAACAAGATCTCGGTCGGCGTCGTCGATCAGATCTCGAACGTGAGCGGATTCGCACGGGAACAGATCATCGCTCAGGACCTGCGGTAAGGTCGTAGTGTCATGGTGCAGATGGCGAGGTCGGCGGCACCACGGCACCGGCGGGTGAACGGCGGCGGCCTCGGGCACCGCTTAGCGGTGCAGGCAAGTAGCCGGGGG
>JBAQWH010000473.1:0-2233 GCA_049298815.1 Thermoanaerobaculia bacterium
CATCGGGCTCGCGCAGGTCCGCCGCGTGGACGAGCGCCCCATCGACGAGCTCCTCCATCGCGGCGCGCGAACGCGCGACGAGTGCGACACGCATCCCTTCCTCTGCGAGGGTCTGCGCGATGGCGCGCCCGATGCCGCGCGAGGCGCCGGTGACGAGAGCGACTTTACCTTCGAGATGAACGTTCACGACGCAACGGTATCGCAGCTGCGCGGCACCGCAACGGTCTCGATGGTGTACCGTTTCCCGAGATGAAAACGATCTTCAGGGATTCGGACCGAAATGCGCTGCTGGGACGGATCGATGCGGTCGTTCCGTCGGCGACGCCGCGTTGGGGGTCGATGAACGCGAGCCAGATGCTGTCGCACCTGGCGCAGTCTGCGCGGATGGCGACAGGCGAGCTGCCGTCGAAGCCGCGGCGGCTGGCGATGCGGTTCACTCCTCTGCGGCAGTTCTTCGTCTATCTGCTGCCGGTCCCAAAAGGGATCGCGACCGCGAGGGAGCTGCTGCCGGTCGACGGCGCGGAGCTCGAGGCGAGCCGGGCCGAGTTGCTTCGGCTGCTCGACCGCATCGCGCAAAAGCAGGACGCCTGGCCGGAACATCCTGCATTCGGTCGTATGAGCCGCCGCGAGTGGGGCGTACTCCTCTACAAACACTTCGATCACCATCTCCGGCAGTTCGGAGTCTGAGAGTAGGGGCCGCGGCGGTGAATGGCGTGATGCTGAGACAGCCGGTCGAGGTCCTGCATGGTGAAACGGTCGTCATGCAGGATTCCACGACCTCCTACGGCAGACCCTTCAACCCTTCCAACTGACTTCTGTGGTGCTCGATGTGGCGGGCGACGATGACGACACCGCGCGCGACCGGGCCTCGGCCGAAGTAGGCGTGCGTGACGAATGCGTCCGGCGCCGCGAGGCGAGCCGCGGTGTCGAACTCGGCTGCTGCGGATCGAAAGCGGGCAAGCGCTTCCTCTTTCGGCAGTCCAGCTGAGGGGCGGGTCTCGCGGGGTGCCTTCGCAGCTTTCGGGAAGGCGCCGAAGTAGAGAATGCGCCAGGCGACGAAGAGTTTGGCGAGGATTTGCCCCCACCACGGAAGGACGATCCTCATGCCGGGACCCCCGCGAAGCTCGTCGTTGACCACGGCGTAGATGGCGACGAGATGTGCCGCGATCTCCGCCGGCGACCACTTTCCTTCGGTCCACGGCTGGTCCCACCGCACGTCGGGGACAGAGCCCACCGTGGCCAGGAAAGCTGCGGAGTTTGCGTCGTGGAGCTTCAGTGCCCTCTCCATCGCGTTCGTCATCGTTCCCTCGCGGAGGAGCCCTCCCTACTGACCTGCCAGATACATCACGATCATCGCAACGATCATCGCTGCGATCGCCGCGAACGTGATCTTCACCCACGACCACGGTGCGGTGCCGGCGCACTTGCCGGTCACCCCGTTGACGAGGAACCGATAGGGCTTCGCGTGATAGTCGTACGCCGCGATCCAGACCGGCAGCAGCGCGTTCTTGTACGCCAGCGCGGAGAACGTCGTCTCGACCTCGAGGTTGCGGTGCGTGTCGCCCGGGACCTCGTGGCCGCAGGCGACGTAGATCTCGCCGCGCATCCGCTCCTGGGCCATCTGCAGTGCCTCGTCGAGGTCGATCGCATTCTCCTCGGCGAGGAAGCCGGAGAGGTATGACGGCTCATAGGGGATCAGCTGCGCGGTCGGGTACGGCTCGATCGACTGTGCGAGCTCGTGGTCGATGCCGCGCGACGCCGGCACCGGAACGTCATCGAAGAACTTCGCGAGCGATCCCGCTGCGGGCTCCCACCGGACGCGCCGCTCCCGCACCATCCGGCTCCTGCCGTTGATGACCCGTTGCACGTTGACGTAGTAGTAGTGACCCGCCTCCGCGGTCCAGGACGACTGGGTCGCCGCGTCGAAGGTCCAGAAGGGGATGTACGCCCCCTGCATTTCGGTGACGCGCGACGCTTTGGTCAGGTCGTTCGGCCGGAACCAGAGCTTGCCGAGCCAGCTGCGGAACTGCTCGAGTGCGCGGGCCTTCGGCACCTTGAACGCCAGCAGACCTTCCGGCCGGACGACGTTCGGATTCGCCGGTGCTTCGACGACGGAGGTCGTGCCGCAGAACGCGCATCGTGAGGCGGCGACGTGAGGATCGAGCGTCGTGTGCGCGCCGCAGCGCCGGCACGCGATGACTTTCCGCTCGGCCCCCCAGCCGAGGTCGCGCGG
>JBAQWH010000474.1:0-5375 GCA_049298815.1 Thermoanaerobaculia bacterium
GGGCGACTCGGTGGTCACGCGCGGCAGCTTCAATCTGCGTGACGGCGACCGCATCTCCGTCGCAGCGGCACCGGGAGCCTGACATGTTCATCTCGAACACGTCGATCAAGCGGCCGGTCTTCGCGACGGTGCTGATGCTCGCACTCGTCACCCTCGGGCTCTTCTCGTACCGCCGGCTCGCGGTCGACATGATGCCGGACGTCGAGATCCCGGTCGTCAGCATCATCACCGAGTACCCGGGGGCCTCGGCCGAGACGGTCGAGCGCGAGGTCTCCCTCCGGATCGAGGAGGCGGTCAATCCGGTCTCCGGCGTGAAGCACATCTTCTCGACGTCGCAGGAGAGCTTCTCGACGGTCATCGTCGAGTTCGACCTCGAGGTCAAGCTGAACGACGTCGCGCAGGAAGTCCGGGCCAAGATCAGCTCGATCCGCAACCAGCTGCCGGACGACGCGAAGGAGCCGGTCATCCAGAAGCTCGAGATCGGCGGCGTACCGATCGTGTCGCTGGCGATCCGCTCGAAGACGCTCACTCCGCGCGACCTCACCACGCTTGCGGACCGCCGGATCAAGCGGCGGCTCGAGAACATCCGGGGCGTCGGTAAGGTGCAGCTGGTCGGCTCCTCGGCACGCGAGGTCAGCGTCCTGCTCGACCCGGCCCGCATCGAGGCGCTCGGGATGGGAGTCGACGAGGTGGTCGGCGGCCTCGCTGCGGAGAACGTCAACACACCGCTCGGGCGGCTGAGCCGCGGGCCGACGGAGACGCCGATCCGCATCGCCGGCAAGCCCGCGACCGTCGAAGGCTTCGAGTCGATGGTCATCTCGAGCCGCGGCGCGCATCCGGTGACGCTGGGCGAAGTCGCCGACATCGTCGACGGGATCGAGGAGCAGCGTTCGCTCGCGATCGTGAACGGGACGCCCGCGGTCGCGATCGACATCATGCGGCAGGCCAAGACCAACACCGTCGCCGTCGCCGACGAGGTCAAGAAGGAGATCGAGAGGCTCCGCGGCGAGCTCCCTCCCGGAACCGAGATCGAGATGGTCCGCGACGCCTCGATCTACATCCGCGAGGCCGTGCACGACGTGCAGAACACGATGATCATCGGCGGTCTGCTGACGATCCTCATCGTCTTCTGTTTCCTGAACTCCTGGCGCTCGACCGTCATCACGGGCCTGACCCTTCCGATCTCGGTCATCTCTTCGTTCATCGCCATGTACTTCCTCGGCATGACGCTGAACATCATGACGCTGATGGCGCTGTCGCTCGCGATCGGCCTCCTGATCGACGATGCGATCGTCGTGCGCGAGAACATCGTCCGGCATCTCGAGCACGGGCAGGACCACTTCACCGCGGCGCGTGAAGGGACCGCAGAGATCGGGCTCGCGGTCATCGCGACCTCGGCGTCGATCATCGCCGTCTTCGTCCCGGTCGCCTTCATGAAGGGGATCGTTGGTCGCTTCTTCTTCCAGTTCGGGCTGACGGTCGCCTTCGCGGTCCTCGTCTCGCTCTTCGTCTCCTTCACGCTCGACCCGATGCTCTCGTCGCGCTGGATCGACCCCGACGTCGAGCGCAAGGGCAAGCGGCACTTCGTCGCGCGCATCCTCGACCGCTTCAACGCCTGGTTCGACCGGATGGCCGACCGCTACAAGGGTCTGATCGCCTGGTCGCTCGACCATCGCAAGTCGGTCCTCGGCCTCGCCGTGCTCGCCTTCGCGGGCGGGCTCGCGCTGTTCGGTATCATCGAGTCGGAGTTCTTCCCGGTGTACGACCACGGAGAGTTCCGTCTCCGTTTCCGAAGCGCCCCCGACGCGTCGATCGACGAGACGAAGGCCCGGCTGAACGACGTCCTCGCAGTCCTCGCGACCTATCCGGAGATCGACGGCACCTACGCCGCCATCGCTCCGTCCGAGGGCGACACGGTGCAGGACACGTCGATCTACGTCCACCTCAAGGACAAGTCCGAGCGGGAGAGGAGCCAGCAGGAGCTGATGCCCGAGCTCCGCGAGAAGCTCCTGAAGATTCCCGGGATCACGCTCTCGATCGAAGAGGACCCCGACGCGCACCAGCGGCCGCTGACGATCCTCGTGCGGGGTTAGGAGATTCCGCTCCTCAAGGAGTACGCGGCCGAAGTCAAACGGAAGATGTACACGATCCCGGGCGTCGTCGACATCGAGGCGACCCTCGAGCAGGACCTCCCCGAGTACCGGCTCCTCGTCGACCGGCAGCGCGCGCGCGACGCCGGGGTTGGAACCGACCTCCTCGTCCGGACGATCGGCTCGCTGGTCGGCGGGCGGGTCATCTCGACCTACGAGGACGAGACGGGCGAAGCGATCGACGTCCGCGTGCGTCTCCCCGAAGCGCTCCGCAGCAACATCTCGCAGGTGACCGAGCTCCGGATCGCCGTCCCCGGCGAGGACGACGTGACGCTCATCCCGATCCGCGACCTCGTGCAGGTCCAGCGGACGGTCTCCCCGTCCGAGATCACGCGGCGCGACATGTCGCGCCAGGTGCAGATCAGCGCGAACCTCGACGGGGTCGCTCTCGGCACCGCATCCGCCCGCGCCCTCGAGCTCGCGCAGACCGTCCCGATGCAGCCCGGCTATTCGGTCGCTCTGGCCGGCGACACCGAGATCATGTACGAGTCGTTCCGCTACATGGGCGAGGCGCTGATCCTCGCGGTGATCTTCGTCTACCTGATCCTCGCGGCCCAGTTCGAGTCGTTCATCGACCCTCTGGCGATCATGCTCTCGCTACCGCTCTCGATCGTCGGCATGGCCGGTCTCCTCGTCCTCACGCGCGACACCATCAGCCTCATGTCGCTCATCGGGCTGATCCTCCTCATGGGGCTCGTGACGAAGAACGCGATCCTGCTCGTCGACTACTCGAAGGTGCTGAGGCGGCGCGGTTACGAACGGCGCGAAGCGGTGATCATGGCGGGACGGACGCGCCTCCGGCCGATCATGATGACGACGCTGGCGATGATCTTCGGGATGCTGCCGCTCGCCCTCGCGCTGGGGCAGGGCGCAGAGATGCGCGCCCCGATGGCGCGAGCGGTCATCGGTGGCCTGATCACCTCGACCGTCCTCACGCTCGTCGTCGTCCCGGTCGTCTACACGCTGCTCGACGACTTCGCCCAGTGGCTCCATCGGAGGTGGGCCGGGAAGGTCGCCACCGAAGACGAGGTCGGCACCCCCACCGGTGCCGCCGCGCGCACCGCGCTGCTCGCTCTCCTCTGCCTCCTCCTCCCCTCGGCCACGAGTCTCGCCGCGGCCGTTCCGGGTGAGCCACTCACCCTCGAGAAGGCAATCGCGATCGCACACGAAAAGAACCGCGACCTCGAGAAAGCTCGCGAGTACCGGCGCTGGGTGCAGGGCAAGTACGTCGAAGAGAGGGCCGCGGCCCTCCCCTACGTCGTCGCGACTGCGGGGGCCGTCGAGAACTGGGACAACATGTTCCAGCTATTCTTCGATGAGTATCCGGCCAGGCAGCGGACGCTCGCCGTCGACCTCAGCGTGTCGCAGGTTCTCTTCGCCTGGGGAAAGGTCGGCGCGGCGATCACCGCCGCGAAGGAAGGGATCGCGAGCGCCGAGGACCAGCTCGAGATCTACAGGCAGGCGACGGTCAGGGACGTCACCGCCGCGTTCATGGACGTGCTCCTCGCGAAGGAGATGGAGGCGATCGCGGGGGCCTCGCTCGCGCAGCGCGAACGCCATCTCACAGAGACGAAGCGGCGGCTCGAGCTCGGTGTGGCAACCGACTACGACGTCCTGTCGGCGAGCGTGGCGGTCGACAACGCGCGACCGGACGTGATCCGCAGCGCAAGCCTCATCCGCGTCGCGCGCGAACGCCTGCGCCTCCTGCTCGCGGAGCCGGAGCTCGCCGGCGAGGTCGAAGGCTCACTCGAAGTGGCGCTCGTGCCGGCACCGGCCGAGGACACGGTGGTCGCGGAGGCGCTCGATCGCAGGCCCGATCTGCAGGAGCTCGAGCACCGCATCGCCGTGTACGAACAGCTCGTCCGCATCATGGGCGCCGACGACAAGCCACGCGTCGATTTCCGCGGCGGCTACGGGTGGAAGGACCTCTCCGCCGGCTCGATGAACGGCCAGCCGCGGAACTGGAACGCCGGCATCTACATGACCTATCCGTTCTTCGACGGCTGGGCGACCCGCGGACGCGTCGCGCAGGCGAAGAGCGACCTCCGCCGGCAGACGATCGATCGCGACAAGGCCCGCGACCAGGTGCGCCTGGAGGCCCGGACCACCGTCGATTCCGTACGCGAGTCGGCCGAGATCGTGCGCGCCCTCACCGGCACCGTCGACCAGGCACGTCGCCTCCTGCAGATGGCCGAGCAGGGCTACGAGCTCGGCGTCAAGACGCAGATCGAGGTGCAGGACGCCCAGCTCAACCTCAGGATGGCCGAAGGAAACCTCGCACGAGCCCGCCGCGACCATCGCGTCGCGACCGTCAACCTGAACTGGGTGCGCGGAGCGCTCTAGGAAGCCCGGAGCGCAATCTCAGTGTCATCCTGAGCCGGCGGAGCGACGAAGGAGCGAAGCGCGGCGAAGGACCCCCCTGGTTTCTGGGCGGGCGGGCTGAGGGGGAAACCCGACGCAGCGTGCGGCAGCCCCCCGGGAGACGAATACGGGGGGGTCCTTCGCCGTCCTCAGCCCCTCCGGGGCATCGGCGGCTCAGGATGACACTGCTTTCCGTTCTTACAGCGCGCTCGTGCAGGCGCGGCACTTGCGCGCAGCGTCGGGAATCATCTCGAGGCAGTGCGGGCAATTCTTCATCGGCGCGGCCGCCTCGGCCGGCGCCGGCTTGATCAGCGTGCGGACGATCAGGAAGAGCACGAACGAGATGATGACGAAGTCGATCACCGCTCCGAGGAAATGACCATAGAGGATCGCGTTCTCGGTCACCTTGCCGGCCGCATCGATCGACGAGCTCATGACGAACTTGGCGTCCCGCCACCCGCCGCCGGGAAGAACGAGCCCGATGATCGGCATCAACAGATCGTCGGAGACGGCCGAGACGACCTTGCCGACGGCTGCTCCGATGATCACGCCGACGGCAAGCGCGAGAGCGTTGGTCTTGGTGAGGAACCCCCGGAACTCTGAAATCATCGCAGACCCTCCGGACACGATGATACCGCTGAGTCCGATCGATCAGGCGCCCGGCTCGACACCGAGCGCGCGCAGTTCCCCGTCGAGGAACGCGAGCGCGTGTTCGAGCGCCGCGCGGCGCAAGGGCGAGCGTGCGGCTTCGAGCTCTTTCACGATGCGCCGGCGCGAGAGCTCGAGGCCCTCGCGCTTCCGCGTCAGTTCGAGGTCCTCGGGACTCCCCTTCTTGCTCGGCTTTTCACGGGCACTCTTCGCGTC
>JBAQWH010000475.1:0-1702 GCA_049298815.1 Thermoanaerobaculia bacterium
CCTGCACTCGTCGCGACCTGGACGCGCATTCGTGCAGGGTGGCAGGCGCGACCCGGGAGGCGTCGCGAGGTGCTCCTCGTGACGTCCGCGTTGCTGCTCTGCGCGCTGATCGTCTCCGCCAGCCACTTCGGTGCGGCCTGGTCGGTCCCGAACGTCGCCTCCCCGCTCAGCCCCGGCCGCCCGCACCTCGTCGACGCGGCGAAGCTCTTCTTCCTCCTTCCCGTGCAGGACAGGGACCTGATGCTCCCGATTGCGGGACTCGCACTCCTCGGCGGACTCCAGGCCTTCGCGCGCCGGCGGACGCACGCGCTGCTTGCGATCGCGACGTTCCTCCCGCTGATGATCGCCTCCTGGCTTCTGCTCGATGTGAATGCGGTCAGCCGGTACGCGATCGGTTACCTGCCTTTGCACGCGTTCCTCGCAGCGGAGGCGCTCGACTTCCTCGTCGAGCCGTTTGCGAGGTGGCGCCAGTGGCTGCCACGTGCTCTGTACACCACGGCTGCGGTGACCGGCGTCGTCGCCGTGGGGTTCTGGATCTGGCCGTCGCTCCGCATCCAGAGGAAGAAGCCGGCCCCTCCTTTCGCGGCGATCGAGTGGGTCCGCGTGAACGTTCCAGACGAGTCGGACGTATTCGTGCCCGCAGGCTTCGAGCCGTACGCCCGCTACCTGCTGGGTGGCCGGCCTTTCTCCGTGTTCAGCGACTCCCGGCTCCTCGGCTCGGCACAGTCTCACGCCTTCCTCGTCGAGGAACGTCAGCAGCCGGGCGCGATGAACTTCGCGCGGCGGAGAGAGCGGCTCTGGAAGGTTCTTCCTTCCCGGTCCTTCGAGGCGTCGTTGCGCGCGGTGTCGAACAGGCCGCGTTTCGGAAGCGGCTGGTATCAGGAGGAGTGGGAAGGGAGCACGTGGTTCCGCTGGATGGGGCAGGAGGCATCGATCTACCTCCCCGCGGTCGCGCATCCGGCGACGCTGCGGCTGGTGTTCTCGATCCCGGATGCCGCGCAGAAACCGGTCCACGTGAAGGCTCTCTTCAACGGGCGCCTCGTCGAGGAGCTCGCCGTCCGGACGCACGCCGCCGAGCGGCGATGGACGCTCCGGTCCTCCCCGTCGGGTGAGAACGAGCTGAGGCTGATCACCAGGACGACGGTGACGCCGGCGGTCCTCGGCATCAACCCCGACCGCCGGACGCTCGGCCTCCGGCTCGACGCAATCGAATGGATGCCGCGGCGCCGATGAAAAGCCGTCTGCAGAGCTGGTGGGCGTCCCTGGGGGTGGAGCCCGAGCCGCTCTCGCGACACGAGCGGCGGGTCGTGTGGATCCTCGCGCTCGTCGTGGCGGTCACCCGGCCGCTGGCGATTGCGAAGTCTCTCTGGGACTGGGACGAGGCGCTGTTCGGGCTTGCGCTTCGCGACTACGACGTCGTTGCGCATCATCCGCATCCTCCCGGGTTTCCGCTGTTCATCCTCGCGGCGAAAGGTCTCGCGCTCGCGAGCGGCGCAACGGAGTTCCGCGCGCTTCAGGGCGTCGCGGTGCTCGCCTCGCTGCTCGTCTTCCCGGCGATGTTCATCCTCGCGCGGGAGCTCCGCGCGACCTTTTTCGTCTCGACAGCCTCGGCGTCGCTCCTGGCCTTCCTGCCGAACGTCTGGTTCTTCGGGGGGACGGCACTCAGCGACGTGCCGTCGATGACGCTCTCGCTCTTCGCGTG
>JBAQWH010000476.1:0-1652 GCA_049298815.1 Thermoanaerobaculia bacterium
GCCACGAGCGCCCGGGCCCGCAGGCCGTCGCTGCGGAAGCATCGCTCGAGGATGCGTTCCTCCACACCATCGCAGCGAGGACCGCCGCGTGATCGAGCGGATCGCGGCGATCGTCCGCGCCGACGTGCTCATCCGGTTCCGGCGGCTGTCGACGGTCGTCGTCTTTCTGCTCCTCAGTGCGTTCGCCTACATCTGGGTCCCCGCGCCTGCGAGCGGCCGTGCGCTGATGCGGGTCGCCGGTGCACGCGTGATCAACAACTCGGCCGCAGTCAGCATCGGCACGGCGATGCTCGCGTCGCTGTTCATCGGACTCGTCGGCTTCTACGTCGTCTCGAACGCGATCGGCCGCGACGTCCGGACCCGCTGCGGCTCGGTCATCGCGTCGACCGGAGTCCGCAGCGGCGAGTACATCACCGGCAAGTTCGCAGGCAACGTCCTGTTCCTCCTCACGTTCACCGCCGGCTTCATGGCGGTCGCCATGGCGATGGTGGTCGTGCGGGGCGAAGGGCCGCTCGAGCCGTTCACGTTTCTCGAGCACTACGCCCTGCTGGTTCCGCCGACGATCGCCCTCGTCTCCGTGCTCGCGATCGTCTTCGAGTCGATCCCGTTCCTGTCGGGACGGTTCGGCGACGTCGCCTATTTCTTCGTCTGGATCGTCCTCATGTCGGCGACCGCCGGGCTCGTGTCGAGCGGCGTCACGTGGGCGGAGTACTTCGACTTTCAGGGATTCGCGTTCGTGCTGGCCGAACTGCGCGAGAAGCTCGGAACCCAGTCGTTCGCGATCGGCGCGGGGCCGTTCGACGCGAAACTGCCGGTCATCATTCTCAGACGCATCGACCTCGAGGCGACCACCGTCCTGTCGCGGGTCGTCTCGAGCCTGCTGCCGCTCGCCCTGCTCCCGGTCGCCTGGCTGGCGTTCCATCGCTTCGACCCTGCGCGCGTGAAGGGCGGAACCCGTCACGCGAGCGGTGGCTGGGTCGCACGCTTCAACGCCCTGCTCAAGCCTCTCACGCGGATCGCCCGCATCATTCCTGCGCGGGGCGCACTCGCGTCCGACGTACTGATGACGTTCACCGCGCAGCCGATCGCGTTCGTCGTGGTCGTGACGCTGGCGATCGTCGGCGTGATGGCTCCGCAGAGCCTTCCGATCTTGTTCGCAGCCGTGGCCGTATTCATCGCCGACGTCGCGACGCGCGATCGCAACGCCGGAGCGTTCGCCCTGATCTCCGCGGCGCCGCTGCTGCGCGAGCGCTACGTCGTCTGGAAGCTCTCCACGGCGCTCGTCGTCGCGGCCGTCCTGCTCGCAGCTCCGGTATCGCGTGCGCTTGCGGCCCGCCCGGGGGCACTCCCCGCGATGATCGCCGGCGTCTTCTTCATCGTCGCCGCCTCCGTCGCCCTCGGCGTCATCAGCGGCAACCCGAAGACCTTCATCGTCCTCTTCCTCTCCTTCTGGTACCTGACGGTCAACGACCGCGGGGCTTCCCCCGCCCTCGACTTCGCAGGCTTCTACGTCGTCCCGCCGATGACGACCACGCTCACGTACGCCGCGATGGCCGTCGCACTCCTCGCGGCTGCGGAGGCGGTGCACCGCGTGCGGCTGCGCGACTGAGCCCCCGAGGGACTCAGGAACCGAGGGACCGAGGGACTCAGGT
>JBAQWH010000477.1:0-1893 GCA_049298815.1 Thermoanaerobaculia bacterium
CGCGACGACGGCGGCCCGCGCGTTCGGCTCGGTCCTGACGCGCATCTGGGTGGTGAGGACCGTCACGGACTCCGCACGCGCCGTCCCTCGCGGCCGGTCCTTCCCGCTCCGCAGGACGATGAGTCCGAGGAGCGTGAAGAAGAGCACGCCGAGAGCGAGGATGACGATCAGGCCACGGGAGTGGCGCGTGCGGGAGTCGGTCACGTCAGCGCTTCTGCCGGTCCTTCATGAGCACGTACATGATGGCCTTCTGCACGTGGAGCCGGTTCTCGGCTTCGTCGTAGATCACGCTCTGCGGTCCGTCGATGACCTCGGCGCTGACCTCCTCGCCGCGGTGGGCCGGGAGACAGTGCATGAAGATCGCGTCCTTCTCGGCCATCGACATGATGCGCTGGTCGATCATCCAGCCGGCGAAGTCCTGCTGGCGCTTCTGCGCCTCGCCTTCCTGCCCCATCGATGCCCACACGTCGGTCTCGACGATGTGCGCCCCTTTGACGGCTTCTTCGATCGACGTCGTGATCAGCATCTTCGTTCCCGCGGCTTCCGCGTCCGCCTTCGCCTGCGCAACGACGGCCGGGTCGGGGGCGTAGCCGCTCGGCGTGGCTACCGCAATGTCCATACCGAATTTCGGGGCGCCGAACATCAGCGAGTGGGCCATGTTGTTGCCGTCGCCGATGTAGGCCATCTTCCGCCCCTTCAGCTCGCCGCCGAACTTCTCCCACGCCGTAAAGTAGTCGGTCATCGACTGGCAGGGATGGGAGAGGTCGGTGAGTCCGTTGATCACAGGAACGTCTGCAAACTCCGCGAGGTCGGTCACGGTCTTGTGGGCGAACGTGCGCGCCATGATGCCGTCGACGTAGCGCGCGAGAACGCGTGCTGTGTCGACGATCGGCTCGCCGCGGCCGAGCTGGATGTCGCGCGACGAGAGGAAGAGCGCGTGACCTCCGAGCTGGAACATGCCGACTTCGAACGACACCCGCGTCCGGGTCGACGACTTCTCGAAGATCATCGCGAGAGTCTGCCCCTCGAGGGAGGTCGCGAACATCTCCGGCTTCGCTTTCATGTCGCGCGCGATCTCGATGATCTCGGCGATCTCTTCCTTGGTGTAGTCGTGGATCTCGATGAAATCTTTGTGGCGCATAGCGCACCTCGTTTCGTGAATTCGGGCCCGCGGATTCTAACGAAAGAAGGTGGGTTGCGCTGGTGGGGCCGGTTGGAGGCTGGCCGTCATGGGACGAATGGGACGAATGGGACGAATGGGACCTTGGGACAAGTGGGACAGGTCCGCCTGGGTGGGTGGGCTCCCATAGGTCCCATAGGTCTCATAGGTCCCATTCGTCCTATCGTCCTATTTTCCTGTCCGGTACTCCGCCCCCTCTTCCACCACCCGCCCGTCCTCGACGAGCTTGATCAGGTGCGCCCAGAGCTGAACTCCGGCGGCGTCGTGGAGGGAGGGGTCGAGCTCGGGGTAGATCCGGTCGCGGAGCTCCGGAATGGTCGAGGCGCCGGCCGCCACTGCAGCGAGGACCTGGCGTTCGCGCTCGAACCGGTGACCGAGGTACTCGCGAATCAGCTCGACCGCGTCGTCGCGGACGGGGCCGTGAGCGGGAAAGATCCGTTTCGGCCGGAGCGCGAGCAGGCGCCCCAACGTGCGCATGTAGTCGCCCATGTGGCCGTCGGGAGGGAAGATCGCGCTGGTGCCGACGCCGAGGATCGTGTCGCCGGTGAAGAGGTCGCCGTCGGCGGTGAGAAAGCAGACGTGCTCGAGCGTGTGGCCTGGGGTGGAGATCACTTCGATGGTGGAGTCGCCGATCGCGATCGTCTCGCCGCCTCCGATCCGTTCGTCGACGACGTCGTCGGAGAGCACGTCCCTCGGCGCGTACACGCGGGCGC
>JBAQWH010000478.1:0-9586 GCA_049298815.1 Thermoanaerobaculia bacterium
GGGCACCGCCGGCCTCGCGGCCGCGCGCGACACCCTCTCGAAGACCACGATGACCGCTCCGATGGACGGCATCGTCACCGCCCTCCCGGTCGAAGAGGGTGAAGTCGCCGTCATCGGCACGATGAACAACCCCGGCACCAAGCTCCTCACCATCGCCGACATGAGCGAAGTCGAGGCGGTGATGGAGGTCGACGAGACCGACATCCCGAACGTCAAGATCGGCCAGGAAGCCACCGTCACGATCGACGCCTATCCGAACAAGACGTTCTCCGGCGTGGTCACCGAGGTCGGCTCGAGCCCGATGACCAGCCAGCTCGGGACCTCAACTGGTGAAGCGGTGAACTTCGAGGTCAAGATCCAGCTCAAGGACCCTCCCCCCGGCGTCCGCCCCGGCTTCTCCGCCTCGGCCGACATCGTGACCGGCACCCGCCTGAAAGCGATCTCGATCCCGATCCAGGCGCTCGTCGTCCGCGAGAAGCCCGGCAAGCCCGGTGAGAAATCCACCGCAAAACCGGTCGAAGAGGAAGGGGTCTACGTCCACGAGAACGGCACCGTGAAGTTCGTCACGGTGAAGACCGGGCTTTCGGGTGACAACTCGATCGAGATCGTCACCGGTCTCAAGGAAGGTCAGCAGATCGTGACCGGTCCGTTCCGCGCGTTGCGCGACATCAAGGACGGCTCGAAGGTCAAGGAACAGAAAGAGAAGAAGGGCGACGACAAAGACGCCGAGAAGAAGTCGTAGGCGGACCGCCGAATGGAAACCCTACGCATCGCCGCCTCGGCGCTCAACACGCACAAGCTGCGCAGCTTCCTGACGCTGCTGGGCGTGATCATCGGCGTGATGACCGTCGTGACGGTCGTCTCGATCATCTCCGGCCTCAACAACTACATCACCGAGAAGGTGTTTCAGCTGAGTCCGGACGTCTACGTCGCGACGCAGTTCGGCATCATCACGAGCCGTGAAGAGTTCCTCGAGGCGCTCAAGCGGAAAAAGATCGACATGGCCGACTACGAGGCAGTGCGGGAGCGCTGCACGAACTGCGAGACGGTTGCGGCGAGCCTCAGCACCCGCGCGGCGACCAAGCGCGGCGCGAAGACGCTGACCGGTGTCCGGGTGATCGGCGCGACGGCGAACATCGCGGACGTCAATTCGTTCGACCTCGAGGCCGGCCGCTCGTTCACGAACACCGAAGAGCAGCACTCGGCGCTCGTCACGGTGATCGGCTCGGACGTCCGCGACGAGCTGTTCGGCAAGGTCGACCCGATCGGCCGCACGATCAGCGTCGCGAACCAGCCGATGCGCGTGATCGGCCTGTTCGCGAAGCAGGGCGCGGTCCTCGGTCAGAGCCAGGACAACCAGCTCTACATCCCGCTGTCGACGTTCCGGAAGCGTTTCGGCAGCCGGCGGAGCGTCGACCTCTTCGTCAAGGCGTCCGGCGGCGTGCCGGGCGTGGACCGTTCGATGGACGACGTGCGCGTCATCCTCCGCTCGCGCCGGAAGACCGACTTCCGCGCCGCCGACCCCTTCTCGTTCGTCAGTGCCGAAGCGCTGCAGACGGTGTGGAAGAACATCTCGGCGGGACTCTTCGCGCTGATGACGTTCATCTCCGGCATCTCGCTCGCCGTCGGCGGCATCGTGATCATGAACATCATGCTGGTCTCGGTGATCGAGCGAACACGCGAGATCGGCATACGCCGCGCCCTCGGGGCGACGAAGCGGAACATCCAGTTGCAGTTCCTGACAGAAGCGGTGCTCCTCTCGTTCGGCGGAGGTCTCGCCGGCGTCATCCTCGGCGCGACGATCGCGAAGGTGATCTCGACCGTTGCTCCGCTCCCGACGCTCGTCCAGCCGTGGCTCGTCCTCGCGGGGCTCGGCGTGGCCGTGGTCACCGGAGTCCTTGCGGGCTTCATCCCGGCGCGCCGCGCGGCGCAGCTGCCGCCGGTCGACGCGCTGCGGTTCGAGTGAGAAGAAGATGAGACGGTCCAACTCGCTGCTCGCCATCGCAGAAAACGTCCGGTTCGCCGCCACGGCGCTCACGGCGCACAAGCTCCGCTCGTCGCTCACCGTCCTCGGGATCGTCATCGGCGTCACCACCGTCATCGCGATGGTGTCGATCATCGAGGGCTTCAACAACAACGTCGTCAAGAATTTCCAGTCGTTCGGCGCGACGCTCGTGCAGTTCCAGAAGTTCGACGTGCAGATGGGGCCGGGCCGGCGCGACGAATCGGAGCGCCTCCGGAAACCGCTCACGATCGAAGACGCGCAGGCTCTCAAGGATCTCTGCCCGTCGATGCTCGCGGTCTCGCCGGAACGGTACTGGTTTCCCGGCACGGGCGGCCAGTCGACACCGGACATCGTCTACAAGGGGATCGAAGCGACACCTGACACGCTCGGCGGCGTGACGCAGGACTACCCGCTCGCGAACAACCAGTTCGTCGGCGAGGGGCGGTTCATCACCGACGCCGACGTCCGCCGTTCGGCACCCGTGATGGTCATCGGCTTTTCGGTCGCCGAGAGCCTCTTCCCGAACGTCGACCCGATCGGGAAGGAAGTGACGATGTCGGGGCGACGCTACCAGGTGATCGGCGTGATGGAGAAGAAGGGGCAGACGATGTTCGAGTCGACCGACTCACACGCCTACCTCCCGATCACGACGCTCGACAGCGACTTTCCCTGGGTCAAGCGCGGCGAGAATGGCGTGAACATCGCGACGATCCCCCGCCGACCCGAGCTCGTGAACCAGATCATCGAGGAAGGGACGGCGGTGCTGCGCGCGCGGCGCAAGGTGCCGTTCAACAAGCCGAACGATTTCGGGCTCATGACCCCCGACAAGCTGATCGGAAACTTCCGGGCGATCACCGGCGGGATCACGCTGGCGATGATCTTCATCTCGTCGATCGCGCTGCTCGTCGGTGGGGTCGGCGTCATGAACATCATGCTGGTCTCGGTGACCGAGCGGACGCGCGAGATCGGGCTGCGGAAGGCGATCGGCGCGGTGAAGCGCGACATCGTGCAGCAGTTCCTGATCGAGGCGATGACGCTCGCGGGGATCGGCGGCGCGATCGGCGTCGCGGTCGGGCTGATCATCGCGGCGGTCGTCCGGGCGGTGTCGCCGCTTCCGACCACGACCCCGTTGTGGTCGATCCTCGTTGGCCTCGCCGTGTCGATCTCGATCGGCCTCTTCTTCGGGATCTATCCCGCGTACAAAGCGGCGAAGCTCGACCCGGTCGAAGCGTTGCGGTACGAGTAGCGATTCGTGGAGGGCGGACTTCACAGTCCGCCCTCCGCGTGACGCGAGACGTCCCTTTGCAGTAAAACGCCGTCGTGGACAACGCCGTCGCGCTCGTTCGCGCGTACCTGCAACTCAATGGCTACTTCACGATCACCGAGTACCCGGTCGTACGGAGGCTCGGCGACGGACGGCTGCGGACGCTGACCGAGATCGACGTCGCCGCGTTTCATCTTCCCGGCGGCGAGCCCGATTTCGCCCCCGATCCCGGCCTCCGCGTCCCTCGCGACCGCCCCGACATGATCATCGGCGAGGTGAAAGAGGGACGCGCGGAGATCAACGAGAGCGCGACCGACCCCGACGTGGTCGCCAAGATCCTCCGCCGCTTCGGGTGCTGTGCAAAAGAGGACTCCCACTCGTACGCCCGGTCGCTGCTCCTCAAGGGGAGCATCGACACCCGCGCCGGGCATCGCGTCCGCCTCGTCGCCTTCGGGACTTCGATCGACGTGCCGGTTCCCTATCTCCAGGTGATGCTCTCGGATGTGGTCGCTTACGTCGACCGCTACATCGCGGAGAATTGGGAGGTCGTCCGCGCGGCCGGCTCGAAGGACCCGATCTTCGGCGTCATGCTCCTGCTGGCGAAAGCGCGCTCGGGACGGAAGTGACGGCGGGCAATTCTAACGTGTCATCCTGAGCCGCCGATGCCCCGCCAGGGGCTGAGGACGGCGAAGGACCCCGAGGATCTGAGCGGGGTCGGGAGGTGGCAGCCGCACGCTGCGCCCCTCAGCCCACTCGCCATATGCAGGGGGTCCTTCGCCGCGCTGCGCTCCTTCGTCGCTCCGCCGGCTCAGGATGACACCCTTGCCGCCCCCCTGTAACCGACATCACCTCGCTGCGTCTTAACCCACGGGCATGAAATTGCGAACAAATGGGTTAAGCTCGTCGTCGATGGTCAGAAGCTCGCGTGTCGCCTGCATCGGAATGTTGCTGCTGATCCTCGGCAGCGCGGCGATGCCTGTGCTCGCGGCCGATGGCGCCTGCGTCGGCATGTCGTGCCACCAGGACCGCTCGGACAAGCTCGGCGAGCCGATGAGCCACGACTGCTGCGGCACGAGCCTCTGCGTCGACGCCCCGCCGGCCACGACCGACGCAAAGGTCACGGTTGCCGCCCCTCAGGAGGCGCTCGTCGTCACGGTCACCGAACGGATCCCGGCCACCGTCGGTCCGTCGCGCCGCGTCCAGCTGCGGGCGCCCTCCCCTCCCCTCGATACCGGCTCCCGGCTCGCACTTCTCGCAACGCTCCTGATCTGATCCTGCGCTGATCGACTTCCCGCGCCCACGCGCGGTGTGTCTCCATTCCGTCCGATCGAAACGCAGGAGTCATCCATGCAGCAGACATTCAGGACGCTCGTCCTCGTGGTCGCCGCGATCGTCGCAGCGATGCCGGCGACAGCGGTCGACTGGTCGAATCCTCAGAGCGTCGTCGACACAGCCATCGACAACCACCCGACCCTCGTCCGCCTCCGCGCGGAGGTTGCTGCGGCACGCGAGCGGATCGCGCCGTCCGCGTCGCAGCCGAACCCGATGCTGATGGCGGGCATCAACGACAAGATGGTCACGCTCGAAGACGACGAGATGATGACGATGTACATGGTGGGGGCGTCGCAGACCTTCACCCGTCCGTCCAAGCTCGCCGCGCGTCGCGAGAGCGCCGAGCTCGCGGTGAGAGCGCTCGAGCAGCAGATCGAGAGTGCCCGGGTCGAGATCGCACGCGATGTCCTTTTCGGCTGGCTCGAGATCGCTTCGATCGACGACCAGACAGTCGCGACGCGCAACGTACGCGAGATCGTCGGCGCGATCATCGATGCGGCGCGGGTCCGCTACGAGGTCGGCACAGGGATCCAGGCCGACGTCATCCGAGCCCAGCTCGAGAAGAGCAACCTCGACCATCAGCTCCTGCGGCTCGACGGCCGGCGCAAGGCCGCGATCGCGCGCCTGATGCCGCTGGCCGGACTCCCGCTCGAGTCCGTGGTGCCTGCGCTTTCCCTGCCGCGCTCGACGCGAAACGACACCGTGCCGGACACGATCGTCGTCCCGGCGGAGCACGCCGCGCTCATCGCGCAGCAGTCGGAGATCGCGCGTCAGGAGTCGGAGATCCGGCTCGCGAAGCTCCTGACGAAACCGGATTTCGGGATCGAGGCGAGCTACGGCTACCGACGGATGCAGACCGACATGTTCAGCGTCGTCGGGACGATCGAGCTGCCGATCCGGCGGAAGTCGCTGATCGAGCCGCGGGTCCGCGAGGCGATCCTCCGCCGCGACGCCGCGCAGCTGCAGGTCGAGGAGATCCGCCGCGCGATCGCCACCGGCCTCGCGGTCGCGAAGGCCGCCCACGACGAGGCGACGCAACAGCTCGACCTCCACGAGCAGGTGCTCGTCCCGCAGGCGAAGCTGGCGATCGATTCGACGCTCGCCGCCTACCAGACCGGAAGCACCGGCTTCGACTCGATCCTCGCGACCGAGAACGCGTACCTCCGGCTGACCCTCGACTTCATCGACTTCCTCGCCGCACACGCGAAGGCGGTCGCCGACTTCGAGGCGATCCAGAAGGGGGCGCGCAGCGGCGCGACCGCAGGAGTCCCGTCGAGCGTCGCCGGCTCCGCACCTTCATCCGCTCCCGCCGGATCGCCGGCGATGTCGTCCATGTAAGGGAGTGAACGATGGACAGAAAGAAACTCATCATCGGCGTCGCGGTCGTCGCGATCGTCGTCGCAGCGATCGCAGGCAGCCTCTACTTTCGCGACCGGAACACGGAACAACCGGCTTCCTCCGCGGACAAGAAGGAGCAGGCCAAAGACGTCTACTACTGCCCGATGCACCCGAGCGTGCAGTCGGACGAGCCGGGCAACTGCCCGATCTGCGGCATGAGCCTCGTGAAGCGGACCGGCTCGCCGGCGCATGACGCGGCGTCCCACGGCGCCGACGTCTCACTCCAGCGGATCTCGCTCTCGCCCGAGCAGCGGGTCACCGCGAACGTGCAGACCACGACCGTGCAGCTCGCGACGGGAAGCGGCGACATCGTCACCTCCGGGCGCGTGACGTTCGACGAGCGGCGCGTCTCCCAGGTGACCTCGTACACCGCCGGCCGCATCGAGAAGCTCTTCGTGAACTTCACCGGCGATTCCGTGAAGCGCGGCCAGCCGGTCGCGACGATCTACTCGCCCGAGCTCTACGCGACGCAGCAGGAGTACCTCCTAGCGCTCGGCAACCGCGAGCGGATGCGCAAGGCGGGATTCGCGGATGCGCGCACCGCAGCGGACGACCTCGTCGACTCGACGCGGCGCCGCCTCGCGCTCTTCGGCATGTCGCCGTCGCAGATCGGCCAACTCGAGCGCGGCGGCAAGACGCTCTTCACCACCACCATCGTCTCGCCGGTCTCCGGCGTGGTGACCAACAAGGGCGTCGTCCCGCAGCAGTACGTCGCGCAGGGGCAGCCTCTCCTCGAGGTCACCGACCTGTCGACCGTCTGGGTCGAGGCGGACGTCTACGAGCAGCAGCTGCCGAACGTCAGCGTCGGCCAGGAGGTCGCGATCACGACTCCCTCCGCGCCGGGCTTCGAGTTCAGCGGCCGCGTCTCGTTCATCCAGCCGGTCCTCGCGGGGGCCACGCGCACCGCGCAGGTCCGCATCGAGCTCCCCAATCCCGACCTCCAGCTCAAGCCCGACATGTACGTCTCGGTGAAGCTGACCGGCGCCGAGCAGGAAGCGCACGTGATGGTCCCGGCGAGCGCGGTCGTCGACCGCGGGCTGAAGCAGTTCGTCTGGGTGCAGGTGGAGCCCGGCATCTACGAGCCGCGCGAGATCACGCCCGGCGGCCGTCACGGCGCGCAGATCGTGATCCTCTCCGGCATCGACGCAGGCGACGTGATCGTCACCGAGGGCGGGTTCCTGCTCGACTCAGAAGCCCAGCTGCGGAGCATCACCTCCGGCGGCGCCCACGAGGAGCACTGAGCATGGTCCGCTGGATCATCGAGCTCTCCGCGCGGAACCGCTTCATCGTTCTGCTCCTCTACGCCGGGATCGCGGCGCTCGGGACGTGGGCCGTCATGCGCACGCCGCTCGACGCGATTCCCGACGTCTCCGACAACCAGGTCATCGTCTTCGCCGACTGGGCTGGACGCTCACCGCAGCTGGTCGAGGACCAGGTCACCTATCCGCTCGCCTCGAACCTGCAGGGTCTGCCGAACCTCAAGGCCGTGCGCGCGCAGTCGATGTTCGGCTTCTCGCTGGTCTACGTGATCTTCGACGACGACGTCGACATCTACTGGGCGCGCACGCGCGTCCTCGAGCGACTCAACTACATCTCAGGAATCCTCCCGGCCGGGGTGACGCCGCGCATCGGACCGGAAGGCACCGGGGTCGGCCACGTCTACTGGTACACGCTGCGCTCGAAGCAGCACGACCTCGCGCAGCTCCGCTCGATCCAGGACTGGTACCTGAAGCTAGGGCTGCAGTCCGTCGACGGAGTCGCGGAAGTCGCTTCGGTCGGCGGCTTCGTCAAGCAGTACCAGGTGAACCTCGACCCGATCCGGATGGCGGCCCGCGGGATCTCGCTCGACAGCGTGATCGCGGCGGTCCGCCGTTCGAACAACGACGTCGGCGGCCGGCTGCTGCAGGTGGGGCAGACCGAGTACATCGTCCGCGGTATCGGCTACATCAAGAGCGTCTCCGATCTCGAGAACATCGTGGTCGACGCGCCGAATGGCACGCCGATCTACCTCTCGTCGCTCGGCACCGTCGCGCTCGGCGCCGACGTCCGGCGCGGTCTGATCGAGGAGAACGGCGACGGCGAGGCGGTCGGCGGAATCATCGTCGCCCGCTACGGCGCCAACGCGAAGGAGGTCATCGATCGGGTCAAGACGCGGATCGAGGAGCTGAAGAAAGGGCTCCCCCCCGGCGTCGAGATCCACACCGCCTACGACCGCTCGGACCTCATCGAGCGCGCGGTCGGCACGCTCAAGGAAGCGCTGACAGAGGAAGCGATCATCGTCTCGATCGTAGTGGTCGTGTTCCTGATGCACTTCGGCTCCGCGGTCACGGTGCTCGTCGGACTGCCGCTGTCGGCGCTCATCAGCTTCATCCTGATGTACTTCTTCGGGATCACGTCGAACATCATGTCGCTCGGGGGCGTGGCGCTCGCGATCGGCGAGATCGTCGACGCGTCGATCGTCATGGTCGAGAACGCCTACCGCCACCTCGCGGAAGGGACCGAGAAGATGCGGCAGAACCGCGTCGAGACGATCATCCGCGCGGCCCAGCAGGTCGGCCCCGCGATCTTCGGCTCGCTGCTCGTGATGATCGCGTCGTTCATGCCGGTCTTCCTCCTGACCGGACAGGAAGGAAAGCTGTTCCATCCGCTCGCCTACACGAAGACCTTCGCGATGGTCGGCGCCTCGGTCCTCGCCATCACCCTCGTGCCGGTGCTCATGACCTTCTTCCTCCGCGGACGGATGCGTCCCGAGCACGAGAACCCGGTGAGCCGCTTCTTCACCCGCGCCTACGCGCCGCTCCTCCGCTGGTCGCTGAAGTACGGGAAGACGATGCTCGCGATCAACGTGCTCGCGCTCCTCATCGCCATCCCGATGATGATGAGCCTCGGCACCGAGTTCATGCCGCCGCTCGACGAGGGCTCGCTCCTCTACATGCCGGTGACGCTGCCGGCGATCAACATCACCGAAGCGCGCCGCATCATCCAGGTGCAGGACAAGATCATCGCCGCTCACCCGGCCGTGAAATACGTCCTCGGCAAAGTGGGCCGCGCGGAGACCGCGACCGACCCTGCGCCTATCTCCATGTTCGAGACGATCATCGAGCTCAAGCCGAAGAGTGAATGGCCGAAGGGGATGACCAAGACGCAGATCATCCAAGAGCTCAACGAGAAGCTGCAGATCGCCGGCGTCACGAATGCGTGGACGCAGCCGATCATCAACCGGATCGACATGCTCAACACCGGCGTCCGGACGACGCTCGGCGTCAAGATCTACGGCGCGGACCTCGCGGTGCTCGAGAAGCTCGCGCTCGAGACCGAAGGGATCCTCAAGAAGATCCCCGGCGCCGTCGACCTCTACACCGAGCGGACGTCGGGTGGGCAGTACATCAACATCGCGGTCGACCGTGATGCGATCGCGCGCTATGGGATCCCGGTCGGCGTCGTGCTCGACGCGATCGAGGCTGCGATCGGCGGCGTGAACGCCACGACGACCGTCGAAGGGCGCGCGCGCTACCCGGTGCAGGTGCGCTACCTCCCCGACTACCGCGGTGACATCGCGGCGCTCGAGAACATGCTGATCACCGTCC
>JBAQWH010000479.1:0-12627 GCA_049298815.1 Thermoanaerobaculia bacterium
CGGCACCCGGCGGTCCGAACCGCTCGAGCACCTCGGCTGCGAATTCGGACGTCGCCCGCGTAGGGATCGCGCGGGTCAGCTCGCGCAGGACCGCATCCGCGGATGCGAAGTCGCCGACCATGAGGTACACCGTCGCCAGGCGCCCGTAGGCGTCCCTTTGCCGCGGGAACTGAGCGATCTCCGCGCGGAACGCAGGAATCGCCTCGTTGGGGCGACTCAGGTACATGAAGGCGTTGGCTCGCCCAGCCTCCAGGCCCTCGAGGCGTGCCCCGCCTCGGCTGCGCTTGAGCTGGTCGAGCTCCCGAAGTGCGGCAACGGCGTTCGGAGGATTTTCGGCGAGCAGCGCCTGAGCGGTGAGCAGCGTCGCCTGGGCCCTGTAGTTCGCGGACTTCGCGGCTTCGGCCGCGTGGCGACGCGCACCGGCAGGATCCCCTCCAGCGAGGACGATGCGACCGAGCAGCAGGTGAGCGCCCGGAGGGTTCGAGGTGAGCGCGAGCTCCGCGTGCGCCCGCGCCTCGTCGAGGCGGCCGGCGTTGAGAAACGCGGTGCCGGCGCCGAGAGCTACCTGCTCGCCCAGCGCGGGATTCCGCGTCAACAGGCCGCGATACGTCTCCGCAGCCAGCTCGTAACTGTCGGACGCTTCGTAGGCACGCGCGAGCGCGATCGCCGCATCGGTGAACTGCGGTGAAAGACGCAGTACCTCGGCCAGCTTCTCGATTGCCGCAGCGCTGTTGCCGTCCGCGAGAGCGACGTTGGCGCTCAGGTATAGCCGGTAATGCGCGATGCCGTCCTTCGGATCGGGCAGGGGTCCGCCCGACTCCGCCGCGGGCGCCGAGACGTACCCGAGGGCCTTTAGTTTGGCGACCTCTTCCGCGGAGGCGGCGGAGGGGGCGGTGATCGTGCGCGGGTGTGTCTCGAGCGCCTTTCGGAAGGCGGCAGCGACGCGCCGCTCGTCCGCCACGATGTTCCTCTTCTCGGCGATGTCGTTGCGGACGGAGTAAAGCTCAGCGCGCGGAGCGTCGATGTAGTGGTGCGCTCCGTCGACGAGCGAGCGCAGGTCGCTCCAGCCCAGGTGGAGCCGCGGGTAGAGAGTCTCGGCGAAGATCCTGCGGTCGGGCCGGCGCACGGCGTGCGGCCCGAGCAGCGCAACGCCGTCGATGCCTTCGGGGACCGCCTGCCCTGTCAACGACATGATGGTGGGGAACACGTCGGTGAGGCCGGCGGGCGTTTCGATCGTCGCACCGGCCGAATCGCTGCCGGGAAGCTTCACGATCAGCGGGACGTGCAGCGCCTCGCGGTAGAGGAAGATCCCGTGCTCCTCCTCGCCGTGATCGCCCAGTCCTTCGCCGTGGTCGCTGAGTAGCACGATGAGGGAGCGGTCGTAGACACCGGAGGCCTTGAGCTGATTGAGAAGCTCGCCGAGGATCGCATCGACGTAGGCGATCTCCCCGTCGTATGGATTCGACGTCGAGGTGGCGAAGCGCTCGGGAGGGGCGTACGGCGTGTGCGGCTCGAAGAGATGGAGGAAGTAGAAGAAGGGAGCGGGGCCGCGCTGACCGATCCAGCGGGTCGCTGCGGCGACCGTCGCGGAGCCGCTCCGCTGAATCGCCCCGAGCTCCGCGCCGGGAACGAACTCGATCGTGTCGTCGTAGGAATCGAAGAGCGATCCGAGCCCGGTCTCGCCACGAAGCACGTAGGCCGAGACGGCGGCCCCGGTGGCATAGCCGTTCTTCTTGAGCGTGCCGGGCAGGGTGGGGCCGCTGGGCGAGAAGCGGTAGCCGATGTTGTCGCGCACGCCGTTCCGTGCGGGCAGCGTTCCCGCGAAGAGCGAGACGTGCGAAGGCAGCGTCAGCGGCACGTGGGAATACGCCGCGGTGAAGAGCACGCCGTCCTTGCGAAGCGCGTCGATGTGCGGCGTCTTCACGCCGCCGTAGCCGTAGGCCGGCAACCGGTCGGCGCGGAGCGTGTCGATGGAGATGATGATGACCGGGGCGCCGGGATACGCGCCAGTGCCCGCCGTCTCCGCAGTTTCACGCGAGCACGCGGCGAGAAAAACGAGCGCCAGCGCGAGGACAATACGAGCGGCCTGCATGCTTCGCGTCTAACACGGCGGGCGTATCGATATTTCTAGCTGCAAGCGGGCAAAGGCCTTCTCGTCCGCAGAGGATGGGCGTCGATTGCCAAAGGCGCCGTGACGAGCCTCTTCATCCGTCCCGCTGTGCCACGGCCTTCTCCCGCCGGGGTGGGAGAAGGCCATCGAAGACGTGGCTGTTCCGGCCGCTAGGGCTCTATTGCGGGACCCGCCGCCAGGGCGAGTGCCTGCATGGCGAACGCGTCCTCCTGCCGCTGCAGGACGTTGTCGCCGATGTCGAGCTGCGTGACGAAGCGGTACGAAACCTGCGGCTTCCCGATCGCCGACGGCAGCTGGTCTTTGACGTAGATCCAGGCCTCGATCGTGCCGTTGACCATGGTGTAGCGATACGCGAGCCGCACTGCGTCCGAGCGGCTGATCGGGCGCCGCCGGAGGAACGCGGGCTCTCCGAGGAGAACGAACACGCGGCCGCGGTCGGTGAGCGAGCCGCGCTCTTTGGCCGCGCCGAAAATGCTGTCGGCGAAAGCCACTCGCCGTTCGAACTGCTCGCGGAACTCGTTCTGCGGCGTCGCCGGGGTCGCGTCGCGCCGCTTCCAGAATTCGGCGATGAACTTGGCGCGCGCGGCCGGATCGAGGACCTCTCGCCACTCGGCCGCCTCCGCCTTGGAGGCGAGGATCTCGATCACCGGGCTCGTCCCCCAGGTTCCGTCCGGCGTCGGCTCGGTCGGGGGCGCCTGGAATCCGGAAAACGACGGGTAATACGTCTCGAAGCGGTCGCGGCTGGAGGCCCCGCTCGGGTTTCCGGCGACCTCGTCGAAGAGCGCCACGAATGCCTTGTCGTACTTGTTCGGGTCGATGCGTTTCGCGTTCGGAGTCACGGCGAAGTACGCCTGCAGGTGCTCGCGTGCCTCGCTCTCGGACTTGAGCTGGGAGTGCGCCAGTGCCGTATAGAAGTGGATCGCGCTCACCGCCTGCGAACGGGTAGCCGCGTCGGTCATGGTGGCCGCGGACTCCAGCGCCGGCTCGAGAAGGGCGAGGGCCTCGCGGTACTGCTTGCTCGCGATGTGCGAGCGTGCCTTGCTGAAGGCATCGAACGGGTCGACGGCCGCTGAGGCGCTGAGAGCAGTCGTCAGAAGAGCGAGCGCGATGAGTAGCGGGAGTTTTCGCAAAGGGGCCATCTCCATGGGGTACGGGACGTCGGCGATTTCGGTCGTGTGGAATGAGAATACCCGTTCGGCGATTCTCCTTCCATGTCTTCGCACTCCCAACGGGGATGCCTCGGGCGGGAATTCGATTCGCACGCGCCCGGTTGGAGACGATCCTGCCCGATTGACCGACCGGTCGCGGGCGTGTTACACGGTGCAATCTTTCGGAGGCCTTGTGTACGCCATCATCCGTACAGGTGGAAAGCAGTACCGCGTCGCTGAAGGCGATCGCATCCAGGTCGAGCGCGACGTGCTGGGAAGCGCAGATCAGGACAAAGTCACGTTCAGCGAAGTGCTGATGCTTGGCGGCGACCAGCCGAAGGTCGGCAGCCCGACCGTTGCCGGGGCCAAGGTGGCCGCGACGATCCTCGGCGAGATCCGCGGCGAGAAGATCATCGTTTTCAAGAAGAAGCGGCGCAAGAACCACACGAAGCGGAAGAACGGGCACCGTCAAGACCTGGTCGACATCCGCATCGACAGCATCACGGTCTAAGCCGCGAGCTCGGGAGATACGTCATGGCTCATAAAAAAGGACAGGGCTCTTCGCGCAACGGCCGCGACTCGCAGCCCAAGATGCTCGGCGTCAAGCGCTTCGCCGGCCAGTTCGTCACCGGCGGCTCGATCCTCGTCCGTCAGCGCGGCACGCGGTTCTACCCGGGAGTGAACGTCGGCATCGGCCGCGACCACACCCTCTTCGCCAAGATCGATGGCATCGTGCAGTTCATCGACAAGGGCGACCGCGGCCGCTTCATCAGCGTCACTCCGGCCGTTTAGCCGCGATTCCAACGCCGTACCCGTGAACGCCGCTCCCCGGGAGCGGCGTTCGTGCGTTTCGGCAGGGCGTCCTGGTTCCCTCGGACCCCTAGGGACTCAGGGACCGAGGGACCGAGGAACTCCCCCGTCCCTTGCCCCGCCGCTACCCAACCGCTACAGTAGTTGGAACACGCCTCGCACTAATCCCCACTGAATGGTCTTCATCGATCAGGCGACGATCCGAGTCAAAGCCGGCGACGGCGGCAACGGATGCGTTGCGTTCCGCCGCGAGAAGTTTGTCCCCAAGGGTGGCCCTTCCGGCGGTGACGGCGGAAACGGCGGCTCCGTGTACGTCGTCGCATCCAAACGGTTGAACACGCTCTACCACCTCAAGTTCCAGCGGGAGTGGAAGGGCGGGCGAGGCGAGCACGGCATGGGCTCGAACTGCTCGGGCGTGCACGGCACAGACGTCACCATCGACCTCCCGGTCGGCAGCGTCGTCAAGGACACCGTCACCGGCGAGATCCTCGCAGAGCTCCTGACCGATGGCGAGAAGGTGCTCGTCGCCAAGGGCGGGCGTGGCGGCTGGGGTAACCAGCACTTCGCCACCGCCACGCGTCAGGCGCCGCGATTCGCGCAGCCGGGGAACGAAGGGGACGAGCACGAGCTCTTCATCGAGCTGAAGCTGATCGCCGACGTCGGCCTGGTCGGCCTGCCGAACGCAGGCAAGTCGACGCTCATCTCGGTCATCAGTGCGGCGAAACCGAAGATCGCCGACTATCCGTTCACGACCCTCGTCCCGAATCTCGGCGTCGTCAGTGCGGACGACAGCCAGACCTTCGTGGTCGCCGACATTCCGGGACTCATCGAGGGTGCCCACGAGGGCCTCGGCCTCGGCGATCAGTTCCTGCGGCACGTCGAGCGCTGTTCGATCCTCGTGCACCTCGTCGACCTCTCGGCCAACGAGACGCCTGACGAGGATGCGGAGACGATCGCGCGGGAGCTGTCGCTCTACTCGCAGACGCTCGCGGCGAAACCGCGCATCGTGGTCGGCTCGAAGATCGACTCGCTCGTTCCGGGGAACTCCGAGAAGCTTCGCGCCTATGCGGACCGGCAGGGTTACGGCTATCACGAGATCTCCGCGGTCGTCGGCGACGGCGTCCGCGAGCTGATCCGGATGCTCGCACGTCTGGTCCGCGAAAACCGGGACAGGGAGGAGGCCGAGCTGTCCGCGTCGGAGTCGGAATGAGAGTCGCCATCGTCGGCGGTACATTCGATCCGTTTCACCGTGGTCACCTCGAGCCCGTCCTCGCGGCACGCGAGCAGATGCGGTGGGACCGCATCGTCTACATGCCGGCCTTCCGTCAGCCGTTCAAGGCCGATCGCGAACATGCCTCGGGACACCACCGCTTCGCGATGGCAGTACTCGCGACGTACGACCGCGAAGGGCTTTACGTTTCGGACCTCGAGCTGGAGCGCGGCGAGATCTCGTACACGGTCGACACGCTGGAGCAACTCCGCGAATCCGATCCCACGTCGGTCATCGACTGGGTGATCGGCGACGACAACGTCGCGGCGCTGCTCGAGTGGAAGTCGGTCGGCCGCATCCTGGAGCTCGCGAATTTTGCGGTGCTGCAACGCAAGAGCGTCACGACCGTACCCCACGTTCTGCAGGATCGGCTCGTCGAGCCGGGAGCTGCGAAAACCTCCGGTGCCATCGCTTTCGTTCACAACGAGATGGTGCCGGTGTCTTCCACCGAGGTTCGGCGAAAGGTGCGTGCGGGCGAGCCGGTCGACGCTGAGGTCGGTGACCGGGTGGCACGCTACATTCAACGCTATGGACTGTATCGAGAGGGGCAATGGTGAATCATTCGATTGAAGACCGTGTCCGGCTGGCCGTCACCGCTGCACAGGACAAGAAAGCTTACGAGCTCGACGTCCTCGCAGTCGGCGAGCTGACGTCGATTGCCGACTACTTCATCCTGACGACCGCGAGCAACGAGCGTCAGGCGCAGGCGATTGCGGACAGCATCGTCGACCGCCTGCGGACCGACATGTCGGTGAAGCCGCTTCTCGTCGAGGGTGAGGTGCCCGGACGCTGGATCCTCCTCGATTTCGGCGACTTCATCGTCCACATCTTCACCGAAGACTGCCGCCGGTTCTACGGGCTGGAGCGCCTCTGGGGCGATGCCCCGAACGTGACGGCCGAGTACTCCGCTGAGGCCGAAAGGCCGCGGAATGCCTTCCAGAGAACTTCGTGATCCCGCGCTTCGGGAGCGCTTCCGCACCCGCGATGCGGCGATGCGGAGCGTTCTCGACACGGCCGAAAAAGTCCTGCACCACGATGCCAGCATCCTGATCGCGGGCGAGTCGGGCACCGGTAAGAACCACCTCGCGGAAGCGATTGCAGCGTGCAGCGATCGCCGCGAACGGCCTTTCGTTCACATCGACTGCGCCAGCATCCCTCCCGACCTTTTCGAGACCGAGCTCTTCGGCCACGAGCGAGGGGCCTTCACCGATGCGCACGCCCGCCGGCTCGGCAAGCTCGAAACGGCAGGGTCCGGCGTGGTCTACCTCGATGAGCTGGCGGCGCTGACCCCCCAGCTCCAGGCGAAACTGCTCCGGGTCCTCGAGGACCGGCGCTTCACCCGTGTCGGTGGATCCGAGACGGTGCGGTTCGATGCGCGGGTCATCTCGTCGACGAGCTCGGACGTGCGCCAGCTTCTTTCGAGCGGCCTGCTGCGCCCGGACCTCTACTACCGGCTGAACGTCGTTGCGCTGGTCCTTCCGCCTCTCCGGGAGCGCCGTGCGGACATCCCGCTGCTCGCGGCACTCTTCCTCCGCCGCAGCGGGCGCAAAGGGCTTCGCAGGTTCGAGCCCGAGGCCGCGCGTCTCCTCACGGAGCACTCGTGGCCGGGCAATGTCCGCGAGCTTCGCAATGTGGTCGAGCGGGCGGCGCTGATCGAGGATGGTCCGGCGATCACGGCGGGATCGCTCGGACTGGGCGAAGCGGAGCTCGTCGCCGCTGCGGCACGGGCTTCGTGGACTCTCGAGACCCTGGAGTCGTACTACATCCGTCAGGTCCTGCGCGTCACGCAGTCCAACAACACGCGCGCTGCGGAGGTGCTGGGGATCAACCGCAAGACCCTCCGCGAGAAGCGCCGGAAGTACGGAATCGAGTAGAGGGAGCCGACGTGAAACTGCGGTTCGTCTGGGGCGGTTCACACGCCGATTCCGGGATGTCCGAGGCGGTCGATCGATACCTCGGACGAATCCGTCATTTCTTCCCCGTGGAGGTGGTCGATGTCCCTCCGGAGCGCGGTAGACAAAGCCAAAGTGATGTGGCTATCATGCGCGCTCAATCCGCGCGCCTGCTGGCCGCGATCCCCGATCGCGGGTACACGATCGTTCTCGACGAACGGGGCCAGTCCTTTGATTCCGTGAAGTTTGCACGACGGCTCGAACGCCTCACCATCGACAGCCCGCACGGCATCAATTTCGTGCTCGGCGGAGACGTGGGCCTCGACCCTTCGGTCAAACGACGCGCTGACATGCTCCTGAGTCTGTCGGCCATGACGCTCCCGCACCAGATCGCGCGCGTCGTGCTCGTGGAACAGATTTACCGGGCTTGCACGTTGATGCGGAACATTCCGTACCACAAGTAGCCCCGGGAAGACCCGGACAAGGAGAGCCGGACTCGAATGGCAGCCAAGACGAAAACGAAAGCGAACCCATACCAGCAGCAGGAGGACGCGCTTCGCGCCAAGCAGCGCCAGCTGATCGAGTCTTATCAGCGCGACAAGGCCGCCGGCAACACGCAGCCGGACGACGGCATCCAGGACCTCGCCGACAAGGCGGCCAGCGCCTACTCGAAGGAGCTGAACTTCTCCCTCTCCGACACGGAGCGCAATCTCCTCATGTCGATCGAAGAGGCGCTCACCCGCCTCAAGGAGGGAGCCTACGGAGCCTGCACCAACTGCAGCGCCGTCATTGGCGAGAAGCGGCTGCAGGCGGTCCCCTGGACGCCTTTCTGCATCGACTGCCAGGAGCTCCAGGAAAAGGGACTGCTGCAGTAGTCGGACGAACGGTTTGAGTCTCGAGGCGGCGCCGCAGGGCGCCGCTTTTTCTTTGGACGGCGGCCGTCTCGGCCGCCGTCCGCGAGCCCGTGCGATACTTCGCAGTCCGTGCCCACGCCGCTCAAATCCGTGCTCGCTGCGATCGACAAGGGGAAGGTCCCGGACGTGCTCCTCGTCGGGGGGACGTCGGACTTTCTGAGCGAGCAGGCGTTCCATCAGGTCCGCGACGCGGTCGTCGCGAAGTACCCGGCGGTGGCAGTCGAGTCGTATGAGCCCGGAACCGAGCTCGCGACGATCCTCGACTCGTACCGGACCATGTCGCTGTTCGGCGGCTCGCGCCTGCTCATCGTGCCGGAGGTGAACGCATTCGTCTCGGCGAAGGAGATCGCGTCGCTTCTCGAAAAGGCGATCGCCGACTGGCGCAGCGCGAAGACCGACCGCAAGCGCGCCTCTTCGTCCGCCAAGCTCCTGCACGTCCTCGGACTCTGCGGTGCAGACCTCGACATGCCGGACCCTCGCATCGCGAATGCGCTCGGCCAGTCGCTCGACGGCACCCTGGTGGACATGCTCGCGTTCTGTCGGAACTCCGGGAAGAAGGCGGGCCGTGGTGAAGGGGACGCTGCGTTGCTGATGGAAGCGATCGCACGCGGAGGGGCCGCCGGAACGATCCTCCTCATGCGCTGCGGAGACGTTCCGCGCGAGTCCGCGACCGTCGACGTGATCGAGCGCGTCGGCGTCGTCATTGCTGCGGACCTGACGCGCGAGGGCTTCAACGCTGCCCTCGAGCAGGCGATCGCACAGGCCGCGACGGAGGCGTCCGTCCGGTTCGACCCTCCGGCGGTTTCCCGCCTCCGACAGAAGCTCGGCATCGAGCGCGTCCTCGCGGACAAGTTCTCGAAGGACCTGCCCGACCTCCGACTCGCACTCTCGGAAGCCGAGCGCCTCCTGACTCTGGCGGGGACCGGCGGCCGCGTCACCCCCGACATGGTCGATCGCGAAGTCGCCTCGGTCGATGGCGGCGCGCGCTACGAGCTCGGCTCGCTCTTCACCGAAGGGAAGATGCTCGAGGCGGTCGCGAAGCTGCGCGATCTCGTCGCCCAGGGACGCCGCGAGGACGCAAAGATGCCGGTCGAGATGCAGTACGGCAGGTTCCTCTTCTCCTTCGCCGACGAGATTCGGCAGATGATCGGGATCCACTCGTTCGCGCGGTTGCAGAACGTGAATCTGCGGGCGTCGATGACGTACAACCGGTTCAAGGACACGCTCGCGGACCGTCTCGGCGACTATCTCAAGTCGTACGGAATCGTGAAGCAGCGTCCGCATCCGTTCCCGCTGCACAAGAAGTGGGAAGGGGCGCGGATGTACTCCGAGGCCGATCTGTTCCGCGCGCTGGCGGAGGTTGCGGATCTCGAGGTGAAGCGGAAGTCCGGTGGCCTTCCCGCAGACGTGGCGATGGAGACGTTCCTGCTGTCTCGCGTCAGAGCCAGCTGACGTCTACACTGCATGGACACGGCGATGGTGGGACTCACTCCGAGGCAGCTCTTCGCGGCGTTTGCCGGCGCTCTTCTGCTCGCGACGTCATTGGTCGCGCACGAGGCCGAACGGCGGACCGACGTCCGCTATCTCGTGCTCGAGATCGACGCGAACGACGTCGTCAGGCTGCTCGACTCGAAGCGGGTCTCGATCGCGGCCGACCCTTCACCCGCGCACGCTGCGGACGCTTCGAGGATGCGGGTCGCATCGGAGTCGGACGTGGTGGAGGCGTCGCTGGTCGGAGCCGACGGCGCCGTGATCGCGCGCCAGGCCGTGGCCCTCGACCGGCATCTGCGGGCGGAGTTCACGACATCACCGGACGGCGCGATCGAGGGGCGATGGCTTCCACGCGAGCGGACTCCGTTCGTCGTACGGCTCCCGGCGGCACCGGCGGCCTTCGTCGACCTGCGGGTCACGGAGAGCGGCCGCACGCAGCGGTTTGCGGTTGCCGAGCTCGATCGTCGCGCGAGGCTGCGCAGCGAATCGGCAGACGCGTCCCCTCCGTTCGAGACCCGCAGTACCGGGGCGAACTCGGCGAACCGCCTCGACCTCCTCGTCCTCGGAGACGGCTACACGGCGGCCGAGAGCGCCACGTTCTACAAGGACGTCGAGCGGATCGTCGGCAGCTTTCTCGGCGTCGAGCCCTACGCGTCGTACAGCAACTTCGTGAACGTCTCGACCCTCTTCGTCCCGTCGAGACAGTCGGGAGCCGATCATCCGCTCTGTGACGACGGGGGGGCCGACCCGAAGGAAGGGACGACCGTCGACACCGCTTTCGACGCGACCTTCTGCACTTCCGGAATCCAGCGGCTGCTCACGGTGAATTACGGCAAGGTCCTCACCGCCGCAGCCGCGATCCCGGACTGGGACAAGATCATCGTGATCGTGAACGACACGATGTACGGTGGCGCGGGAGGGACGTTCAGCGTGTCCTCGACCCACATGAATGGCGTCGAAATTCTGCAGCACGAGTACGGGCACTCGTTTGCGAGGCTCGCGGACGAATACGACTCCCCGTACCCCAGCTATCCTTTGTGCTCGGACCGCGCTCCCGGCCCTCCGTGTGAAGCCAATGTGACCGACGTCCCGGAGCGGGCGGCGATCAAGTGGGCTCCGTGGATCCTGCCGTCGACGCCGGTCCCGACCGCGTGGCCGATCGTCGATGCCATCGGCCTCTTCGAAGGTGCCCGCTACAAATCGACGGGGATGTACCGACCGAAGCATGACTGCCTGATGAACCACCTCGGGCAGCCGTTCTGCTCGGTCTGCGCTGAGGCGTACGTGCGGCGGCTCTATACGGGCTGGAACGGGATTCCCGCGGCAGGGATCGACCTCATCGAGCCGGGAACCGAGATGCCGGCCGCGAGTCAGATCGCGGTGTCGCGCGGCACAGCGGTCACCTTCTCCGCGCAACTGCTCCAACCGTTGCGGGGGGGTGTCAATGCGCGATGGCTCGTCGACGGTGCCGTGGTGGCCGGGAACACGGGCTCGAGTTTCGTCTTCGTCCCGGAAGCGGAAGGGACCTTCACGATCGAGTTGCAGGTCACGGACGCGACCCCTCTCGTGCTCGCCGCGATCGGCACCTCGCCGCTGACGAAGACGCGGAGGTGGGTGGTGACGGTGGGAGACCAGCCGCCTCCTCCCGCGAGGCGGAGAGCCGTCCGCTCGTAAGATGCCGTGGTGAACGCATCATCGGAACCCGTCGCTGATTCGATCTGGTCGGTGCCGCGGAGCGCCTGGCGCGCACTCATCGCCGCGCAGCTGGGGTGGATGCTCGATGCCATGGACTTCCTCCTCTTCATGTTCGCGGTCGTTCCGATCCAGGCGGAGTTCGGCCTGTCGAAGGCGACGATGGGCGGACTCACGTCGGTCGCACTGATCGCGAGCGCGGTCGGCGGCATCGTGTTCGGCCGGCTCGCGGACCGGATCGGCCGCGTCCGCGCGATGACGTTCAGCATCCTCCTTTACTCGGGAGCCACTGCGGGGATGGCGACGTCGGGAGCGCTCTGGCAACTGATCGTCTGGCGCGTACTCGTGGGGCTCGGGATGGGCGGCGAGTGGTCGTCGGGCTCGGTCCTGGTCGCCGAGACGTGGCCCGCGAAGCATCGGGCGAAGGCGATGGGCATCATGCAGTCGGGATGGGCGATCGGTGCGCTGTTCGCTGCGGCGCTCTCCGCGCTCGTGCTCGATCGCTGGGGCTGGCGCGTGCTCTTCCTGATCGGCGCGGCGCCGGCAATCGTTGCCTTCATCATCCGGCGGACGGTCGAGGAGCCACCGATCTGGCGGGATCGCCAGCAGCGGCAGACCCGGTGGAGCGAGATGTTCGGTCCCGCGTACATCCGCAGCGTCGCCATCGCGACGACGCTCGCGAGCAGCGTCCTCATCGCCTACTGGGGCGTGACCTCGTGGCTGCCCGCCTTCCTCGCGACTCCGGTTGCAGACGGAGGTGCGGGGCTGTCGGTGACGAAGTCGGCCGCATGGCTGATCGTGCTGCAGGTGGGCGCGTTCTGCGGCTACATCAGCTTCGGATGGATTGCCGACCGAATCGGCCGAAGGCCCGCGTTCACGTTCTTCATGATTGCCGCGACGGCGGTCGTGCCGCTGTTCGCGTTCGGTGCGCGGTCGCCCGTGACCCTGCTCGTCATCGGGCCGCTGGTCGGCTATTTCGCCCACGGCTACTTCTCGATCTTCGGCGCGCTGCTCGCCGAGCTCTTCCCGACGCACATGCGCGCCAGCGCACAGGGCTTCTGCTACAACGGCGGGCGCCTGATCTCCGCCGCCGCCCCGTACGCGATCGGTGCGGCGGCCGCACGCTACGGCCTCGGGTTCTCGATCGCAGTCGACGCCCTCTTCTTCGCGGTCGGCGGCGCGCTCGTCTGGCTTCTGCCTGAGACCCGAGGACGCGAGCTGTGATCGAGTTGAGCGCCGACCTGGGCGAAGGCTCGCCGCGTGAAGATGAGATCTGGCC
>JBAQWH010000480.1:0-2736 GCA_049298815.1 Thermoanaerobaculia bacterium
GCCCGGTCGCGCTCGACATCAGCCGCCACTGGCTCGCCGCGCGGGCCTCCGACGCGGGGGCGACGCTCAGCGCGAGCTTTCTGCCGGGCGAGTCGCTCGAGTCGCTCGAGGCACTTCTCCGCGACGCTCAGCGGGTGAATCCGAGGGCGACGCTGCAGAGCGTCTTCCGGGGCCGGATCCCGGAACGGCTGCTCGACCGGATCGTGCCGCCGACTCCGCTCACGAATCTCTCGAAGGAGCTCCGACGGACGACGATCCGCGCGCTCACCAAGCTGACGATTCCTGTCGAACGCGATCGCGGCTTCGAGTACGCTGAGGTGACCGCGGGGGGTGTTCCGCTCGCCGAGGTCGACCCGTCGACCATGCAGTCGCGAATCTGCCCGGGACTGTATCTCTGCGGCGAGATCCTCGACGTCGATGGCCGGATCGGCGGGTTCAACTTCCAGTGGGCCTGGGCGAGCGGAAGGCTCGCGGGCCTGGCGGCCGCCTTACGGTCTTCGCAGAACGCGCATGAGTCCTGAATCGAACGACAGCCGGAAGCTCCCGTGGATCGTGATGGTGCTGTTTCTCGCCCTCACGGTGCTCGCGACCGCTTACGTCTGGCGGATGTCGCGGCTCGCCGACCGCGCTCGGTTCAACCGCGCCGTCGACGCCGCACGCTACGCGATCACGTCACGGCTCGACGCCTACACGAACGTGCTGACCTCCACCGCCGCGGTCATCGCGGTCGACCCGACCACGTCCCGCGATCAGCTCCGCCGCTACATCCGGACGCTCGAGGTCCTCGAGCGCCATCCGGGGATCCAGGGCGTCGGGCTGACCCTGCGGCTGGAGCCGGACGCCAGGAAACAGCTCGTCGACCAGCTACATAAAGAAGGAATTACGGAATTCCGGATCTGCCCGGAAGATGCACGGTCCGAAGTCCACGCGATCGTCTTTCTCGAGCCGCTCGACCGCCGCAACCGGGCTGCGCTCGGCTACGACATGTTCACCGAGCGGAAGCGGAATCTCGCGATGTCGCGCGCCCGCGACACGGGACGTCCGGCTGCGTCGTCGCACGTGATCCTGGTGCAGGAGATCATCGGGGAGAAGCAGCCAGGGTTCCTGCTCTACGTGCCGGTGTACAGAACGGCGGTGACGCCGGCGACGGTCGAAGCGCGGCGCGCGGCGCTGCACGGGTTCGTCTATGCCCCCTTCCGGATCCACGACCTGTTCGATGCGAGCCTTCAGTCTCAGCGGCGGCGGGAGGTCGCGGTGGAGCTTCTCGAGGGGGAGGAGAGGCTCTACGCGAGCGAGCCTGCGGTCGAGAATCCCCGCCTTGCGGTGACGGAGACGCTTTCCGTGGCGGGGATGGAGTGGAAGGTCCGCTACACGACTCTGCGCTCGGGGGGTGCGCCGCAGCTGTTCGCCGCGATCACCTTCGCGGGGGGCGTCGTCATCAGCATCCTGCTGTCGCTGCTTCTCAGCGTGCAGCTCCGCGCTCGCGAGCAGGCCGAGCGGACGGCCGAGGACCTGCGGCTGTCGCAGGCCGAGCTCGAGCGGGCGAACCGCGCGAAGGACGACTTCCTTGCGACGCTTTCGCACGAGTTGCGGACGCCGATGACCGCGATCGTCGGCTGGTCACAGCTGCTCGACACCGAAGACGTCGACTCCGAGCTGTTCGACACGGCGATCGACGCGATCCGGAAGAGCAGCAGGATGCAGGCGCAGCTCATCGACGATCTGCTCGACGTGTCGCGGATCTCGTCGGGAAAGATGCACATCGAGACGCACCCGGTGGAGCTCGCACCGATCGTCGCCGCCGCCATCGATACCGTTGCCTCGGCCGCGGATGCGAAACGGCTGAGCATCGCGCGGAAGCTCGAGGAGGGCATCATCGTCAACGGCGACGCGCGCCGCCTCCAGCAGATCGTCTGGAACCTTCTGACCAACTCCGTGAAGTTCACGCCCGAGGCGGGGGAGATCTCGGTCTCGCTCTATTGCCAGGACCGCGAGGCGTTCATCGAGGTGGCCGACAACGGGCAGGGAATCGACCCGGCGATGATCGAGCAGATGTTCGAGCGGTTCCGCCAGGCCGACAGCTCGACGACCCGGGCGCACATGGGCCTCGGCCTCGGGCTCTCGATCGTGAGACACCTCGTCGAGCTCCACGGCGGCCGCGTCGGAGCCGAGAGCCCCGGCCTCGGCCATGGGGCGGTGTTCCGCGTCCAGCTGCCGGTGCTGCGCCGCCGCGAGGAGCGCTCCGCCGCCCAGGAGTCCGTCGCCGTCGATGCCACTGCGCTGGGAAGGGCCAGAGTCCTCGTGATCGACGATGACGAGGAGGTCCGCAACTTCGTCAGTGCGGTCTTCCGAGGGAGCGTGCGCGAGCTGCAGGTCGCCTCGTCTGCAGGGCAGGCGCTCGAGATTCTCGCCGACTGGACCCCGGACGCGATCGTGACGGACCTGGCGATGCCGGAGCTCGACGGCTACGGGCTTCTCCGGTCGATCCGGAACGGCGACGAGCGGCTGCGCAAGGTTCCGGTCGTCGCGCTCACCGCCTTCGTCGATCCGCGTGAAAAGCAGCGCGCCGAGACGGAAGGCTTCGATGCATTCGTGGCGAAGCCGGTCGAGCCAGCGGTGCTGCGGAGCGTGGTGGCCGGGACGCTGGCGCCGTAGGGGTTCCTCGGGTTCCTCGGGTTCCTCGGGTTCCTCGGGTTCCTCGGTCCCTCGGTCCCTCGGTCCCTCGGTCCCTGAGTC
>JBAQWH010000481.1:0-3924 GCA_049298815.1 Thermoanaerobaculia bacterium
ACCGCCTGCTGACGCCCGCGGAATGCAAAGAACACCGTCAGCAGACCGAGCCCCGCGAGCATCGCGACGACGAGCCGCCAGCTCCCGGTCGCACTGAGCAGCGGCAGCAGCCCGAAGCCGCCAGCCAGCGAGCCGAGGATCGCGCCGCCGGTGTTCCACGCGTAGGCGGTGCCGATCTCGCGGCCGAGGTTCTCGCGCCCGCGTCCAAGCAGCGAGATCAGGAGCGGGAACTGGATGCCCGCGATGAACGCCGCCGGAACCACGACGATCGACGTCACGATCGTCCAGCCGATCACGTGTCCGCCGAACCCGGTGACCCCGAGTGAACGGAGAGCGTTCGCCAGGATTGCGAGACGGTCGCCCAGCGCAAACGGGATCGCGATTGCGAGTGCTTCGAACGTGCAGGTGAGAGCAAAGCCTCCCGGCGTCGCCACGCCTCGCCGCAGCAGCGCGTAGGCAACCCCGCCGAGCCCGATGCCGAGAAGCGCGAGCGCCAGGATCAGACCGAACATGTACGACGTCCCGCCCAGAAGCGGCGAGAGCATCCGGTACCAGACGAGCTCCATCAGGAGGAACGCGAAGCCGACGACCGCCGCGGCGACGTACACAGCCCGCTGCGGCATTCCGCCTGCCGGCGCGGAACTGACCTCAGCCCGCATCGTCTCCGTATGGGGGCTCTGCTCGGGGAGCTTGCGCGACATCGAGCGGGCGATCAGTCCGACGAGCAAATTGGCGGCGACCGCAAGCAGGAGTGTCGAGCGGTTGCCGAGGAACTCCAGGAGCACGAAGGTCGAGAGGAGGGTGCCGGCGACGGCACCGAGCGTGTTGATCCCGTAGAGGAGGGAAACCGCCCGGCGGCCGGCGTCGCTGTCGGTCTCGACCGCACGGGCGGCGGCCGGGAGCGTCCCGCCCATCAGGATCGTCGGCACTGCGAGGACGAGGGTCGAGAGAAGGAGCCGGACCACGGACGCACCGCCGACCCCGAGCGTGACGGAACCGCCGAGCGAGAAGTAGATTCTGGCGACGAGCGCGATCAGGAGGGGAGAGACGGCGGCGCTCGCCGCGATGAGCAGCTCGAGTGTCCCGTAGTAGCCGAGCGGGCGGGTCTTGCGGTCGGCACGGGGGCCGAGGAGCGCGGAGCCGAGGCCGAGCCCGGCCATGAAGATCGCGAGCACGGCTGCCGTTGCGAACGTCGACGCGCCGAAGATCAGCCGGAACTGGCGCATCCAGACCGTCTGATAGATGAGCGCGCAGAATCCGGAAAAGAAAAGAAGCGAGGCAACGCGCCACTGATCACGAGTCATGAGCACCACGAATCTACCCTATTGCCCGCCTGCCGGGGCGGCTGCATCCCGACGCCGGAGCGGGACAGGGGATGGAGTCGGGCGTGTTCGCGAGGACGCCCGGACTCTCCGCGTCGTAGAGCGGACCTAAGTGAAAACGGGGAAAAAACGGACTCGGCAGGGGATTCGTTGCGGTCCTCGGGACCCTCGTCTACACTCGCTCGCACCACACGGATGTTCAGTCACGAACGACCTTTTCCCGCGCCTCTCCTCGGCGACGACTCCTGGGAAAACAGATTGAAGGAGCAGGCTGATGGCCACCATACCCACTGAAAAACTGAAGGCGGCCGAGACCGCCCTCACGCAGATCGAGCGGCAGTTCGGCAAGGGCTCGATCATGCGTCTCGGCGCAAAGGAGTTCGTGCCGATCGCCGCGATCTCGACCGGATCGATCGGAGTCGACGCGGCGCTGGGCGTCGGCGGCGTCCCGCGCGGACGGATCATCGAGATCTTCGGACCGGAGTCGTCGGGCAAGACGACGCTCTCCCTCCACATCATCGCCGAGGCGCAGAAGCTCGGCGGCCTGGCGGCGTTCATCGATGCCGAGCACGCGCTCGACGCCGAGTACGCGAAGAAGCTGGGCGTCGACATCGACAACCTCCTCGTGTCCCAGCCGGACAGCGGCGAGCAGGCGCTCGAGATCGCAGAGATGCTGGTCCGCTCGGGGGCGATCGACGTGATCGTGATCGACTCGGTCGCTGCGCTCGTGCCGCGGGCCGAGCTCGAAGGCGAGATGGGCGATTCTCACGTAGGTTTACATGCACGATTGATGTCGCAGGCGCTGCGAAAATTAACAGCGATCGTTGCGAAATCAAAAACGTCACTCATTTTCATCAACCAGATCCGCGAAAAGATCGGCGTCATGTTCGGCAACCCCGAGACGACGACCGGCGGCCGGGCGCTCAAGTTCTACTCGTCGGTGCGTGTCGACATCCGCCGGACGACGCAGATCAAGGAAGGCGACGAGGTCGTCGGCTCGCGCGTCAAGGTGAAGATCGTCAAGAACAAGTGTGCCGCACCGTTCCGGCAGGCGGAGTTCGACGTCGGCTACGGCGAAGGCATCTCGAAGATGGGCGAGCTCATCGACATCGGGATCGAGCACAAGATCGTCGAGAAGTCGGGATCCTGGTTCTCGTATGGCGACATGCGTCTCGGCCAGGGGCGCGAGAACGCGAAGCTCTTCATCCGCGAGAACGCCGACCTCTCCGCCGAGATCGAGGCCAAGGTCCGCACCGCTCTCGGGATCGGCGTCCCCGCTGCAGGCGAGCTGAAGGTGATCGAAGGCGGCGAGCCGGCGACCCCGGCCCGTCCCGAGCGGATGGTTCGCAAGTAGTCTCCACACACAGCGGTTCACTGAAAGCACGGCTCGCGGCCGTGCTTTTTTTGTTGGTTTGCGTGTCAGACTCGCCGTCCTCAGCCCCTCGGAGGGCGAGCGGCGGCTCAGGGGCTGTGCACAAAAATGCGAACCACAGAGGCACAGAGAGCACAGAGGTTCACGGAGCGAGAAACGCCAGCCGCCATCTCTGTGTACCTCTGTGCTCTCTGTGCCTCTGTGGTGACCGGCCGTTCTCAGCCCCTCTGGGGCATTGGCGGCCCAAGACGCCACTTTGAAATGCGTCACTGTGGTGGACCCGCCCCCCCATGAAACAATCCGCGAATGCGCATCGACCAGGCGATCGCGGCGAGACATCCCGACATCTCGCGACGAAAAGCGCGCGAGCTCCTCGCGGCCGGACGGGTGCTCCTCAACGACCGACCGGTGAGGGTCGCGTCGAAGGAGGTCAGCGATCGTGACCGGATCACGATCACCGGCGAGCTGCCCGACCTGCGCGTCATCCGCGAGACGGCCGACTGGATCGCGATCGACAAACCCGCCGGGATGCCGACCCAGCCGACGCGCGACCGCGCGACCACCTCGCTCGAGGAGATCCTGCGCCTCCGCTACGGCACGATCCACCTCGTCCACCGCATCGATACCCAGACCACCGGGGTCGTGATCTTCGCAAGGAACGCGCGTGCCGCCGCGCGGCTGTCCGAGCTCTTCGCATCGCGCGCGATCCGGAAGACGTACCTCGCGGTGATCGAGCAGCCGCTCGAGAGCGAGCTGACGATCGACACGCCGATCGAAGAGAGAGATGCGCTGACGATCGTCAGGCCGTACGAGGGGCGCATCGTCGAGGCGGAGATCAAGACCGGCCGTACGCATCAGATCCGCATTCACCTCGCGTCGATCGGCCGTCCGGTCGTCGGCGACCGCCGCTACGGCTCGAAGGTGCCGGCCCCCCGCATGCTCCTCCACGCCTGGAAGCTCGAGCACCAGATGCTCGGCGAGCTCATCGCGCCGATCCCCGCCGACTTCGACACCCACGGCCCACTGGCCACTGGCCACTGACCACTGACCACTGACCACTGACCACTGACCACTGGCCACTGGCCACTGACCACTGACCACTGACCACTGACCACTGACCACTGGCCACTGGCCACTGACCACTGACCACTGACCACTGACCACTGACCACTGACCACTGACCACTGACCACTGACCACTGCCACTGACCACTGGCCACTGGCCACTGAC
>JBAQWH010000482.1:0-4171 GCA_049298815.1 Thermoanaerobaculia bacterium
GACGCCTTCCGGTCGAGCGGCGGGCAACGGCATCTGCGGACGTGGCGGCGCCGGCGGGGCGGCCGGCGGCACCTGCCCCCTTCCTTCGAGCTCGTCGAGCTTCAGGAGGGAGGCATCGATCGCGCGCACGATCCGCTGATACTCCGCCGCGAGATGCTCGGTCGGCGCGTCTGCGGTCATCTTCTCGAGATGCTCCCGGTGACGGCGGTACTGCTGCCGCAAGACCTCGATCTCCCGGCCGCGCTCACCGCGCCGGAGGTTGACGGTTCCCAGATCATCCGACATCGTTCTGACTCCGCGCCGATCTTTGCAAAAAGCGTGGCCCGGGGCAAACGGGCGAGCCTTTTCTGGTAGCGTTCCTCCGCGCGCTCCCGGCGGCGCACTTGCACGGGCGGTCTCACGTGAAGATCTACATCGGCCAGCTGAATCCAACCGTCGGCGCACTCGGTACGAATGCGGAGCTGATCCGCCGTGCCTACGAGGACGGCGTCCGCGCCGGCGCCGACGTCGTCATGGTCCCCGAGCTCGCGGTCACCGGCTATCCGCCCCGCGACCTCCTCGACCGCCCGGTCTTCATCGACGCAGCTCTCGAGGTGCGCGACGAGCTGGTCGCGATGACCGGCGAGACGGCGCTCATCTTCGGCTGCCCGACGCGCAACGATCGCTGGTGCGGAAAACTGCTGCACAACTCGGCGATCGTCGCCGCGCGCGGCAAGGTACTCCTCGAGCAGCACAAGTCGCTGCTCCCGACCTACGACGTGTTCGACGAGCTGCGCTACTTCGAGCCGGCGCGCTCGGTGCGCACCGTCGAGATCGCAGGCCGCCGCGTCGGAGTCCTCGTCTGCGAGGACTTCTGGTTCGACGACGAGGTCTTCGGGACGAAGCTCTACTGCCGGAACCCGGTCGACGACCTGGCGCGGCAGGGGGCGGAGCTCATCCTCAACATCTCGGCCTCGCCGTTCAACGCGGGCAAGCGCCGCGCGCGCTACGACATCTTCTCGCGCATCGCGGCGCGCTACTCGCTGCCTCTCGTCTACGTGAACCAGGTCGGCGGCAACGACGAGCTGATCTTCGACGGCTCGTCCGTCGTCTTCGACAAGCAGGGCCGTACGGTCTTCTGCGCTCCGGCGTTCGAGGAGCACGGCTCGCTCGTGAACCTCGCGGGAATGCCGTGCGAGTCGATCCTCGCACTCGAGGAGGACGAGGAGATCGGGCGGGCCCTCATCCTCGGTCTCTCCGACTACGTGCGCAAGTGCGGCTTCCGCGACGTCGCGCTCGGCCTCTCGGGCGGTATCGACTCGGCCGTCGTCTGCGCGATCGCGGCGGAGGCGCTCGGCCCGGAGCACGTCACCGGCATCACGATGCCGTCGCAGTTCTCCTCCGGACACTCGGTCGACGACTCGCGGACGCTCGCCACGAACCTCGGGATCGACTTCCACACCGTCCCGATCGCCGGAATCTACGCGCCGTACGAAGCCTCCTTCCAGCAGCTCTTCGGCAACGACCTCTTCGACACGACCAACGAGAACGTGCAGGCGCGCATCCGCGGGAACCTGCTGATGGCCTGGTCGAATCGCGGAGGCGCGCTCGTGATGACCACCGGCAACAAGTCGGAGCTGGCGGTCGGGTACTGCACGCTCTACGGCGACATGGCCGGCGGTCTCGGCATCCTCGGCGACGTCTACAAGACGATGGTGTACCGCGTTGCTCGCTGGCTCAACCGCGACCGCGAGATCATCCCGGCATCGACGCTGACCAAGCCGCCCTCTGCCGAGCTCCGGCCCGGCCAGCTCGACCAGGACTCGCTGCCGCCGTACGACGTCCTCGACGGCATCCTCAAGCTCTACATCGAAGAGTGGCAGGACTCCGAAGAGATCATCGCCGCCGGCTTCGAGCGAGCGACCGTCGAGCGCGTGCTGCGCCTCGTCGACAACAACGAGTTCAAGCGGCAGCAGGCCGCGCCGACTCTCCGCGTCTCCGCGAAGGCGTTCGGCAGTGGACGCCAGATGCCGATCGCGCAGCGCTGGCGGCGCGATCCGGCGAGGAAGGTGACGTGATGGCGATTCGGTTGGAGAGCGGACTTCAGTCCGCAGCTGCCGGATTTCAATCCGGTAGCGGTCGTGACGGCAGCTGGACTGAAGTCCCGCTGCGGCGGACTGAAGTCCGCTCTCCGCTTCGCGCGCTCGCAGCTCTGCTCCTCGTCGCGTCGCTCCTGGCCTGCGGCGCGGAATCGGTCGACCAGCAGCGCTGGGAAGGGATGTCGCACGACGCGCGACTCCTCTACGTCAAGGCGCTTCTCGGCGAAGAGAAGGCGAAAGAGGCCAAAGGGGGGAACGATCGCGTGTACCCTCTCGCAGCCGAGGAGTACCTGAACCGGATCGAAGCCGCGTACGCGGGCGGCGACCGCCGCGCGCCTCGCGAAATCTTTGCAGAAATGAGCGCACCACGTTGAAATCGATCGCCCCGCATCCGCCGCTTCAGGACTATTACGGCGACGCCTCCAAGCGAGAGCGCTTCGTCCGCGACATCTTCGACGAGACCGCCCCCTGGTACGACTGGGCCATCAGCTTCATGTCGTTCGGCTCCGGCGACTGGTACCGGAAAGACGCGCTCAAGCGGAACGGACTGGTGCCGGGGATGCGACTGCTCGACCTGGCGACCGGAACGGGGGTCGTCGCGCGCGCGGCTGCACAGGTCACCGGTAATCCCGCCGCGATCGCTGCGGTCGACCCGAGCATCGGGATGCTTCGCGCCGGCAAAATCGACTCGCCCCGCGCAGGGGGAGCTGCGGAACACCTCCCCTTCCGCGACGCGTCGTTCGACATGATCACGATCGGCTTCGCGCTGCGCCATTTCGCCGACCTCTCCGTAGTCTTCAACGACTGCCGCCGCGTGCTCAAGCCGGGCGGACGGATCCTGATCCTCGAGATCACCGCGCCGGAGAAGGGCCTGGGCCGCGCGTTCCTCGGCTTTTACATGGGGAAGATCGTGCCGCTCGGCGTGCGGCTCCGCACCGGCAACGCGCGCGCCGAGGAGCTGTTCCGGTATTACTGGGAGACGACGCGCGATTGCGTCCGTCCCGAGGTCATCCTCGACGCGCTCGGCGAGGCCGGGTTCACCGCGCAGAAACGGACCGTCGAGCTGGGGATCTTCAGCGAGTACTCGGCAATAGGACGATAGAAAGACCGATACGACGAATAGGACCTATACGACCTATGGGACCTATACGACCCGCCCGCCCGGGTGGGTGGGCTCCTATTGGTCCTATAGGTCCTATAGGTCCTATTGGTCCTATTCGTCCTATTGGTCTTCTTCCTCTTCCCCGGCCGCTGCCGCCTGAGCCGCAACCTCTGCCTGCTTCGCCCTGAGGCGGTCGATCTGGATCTGCAGGAACTCCCGAAGCGGCTGCTGCTGGTCGTCGGAGAGCTCGGCGAACGCGATCGCGGAGCGGAAGACGTACTCGGGCCCCTCGTCGGACTTCTTCACCTGCACGATCGAGCGGAGCACCTGGCAGGGGATGTAGATCCCGCCGTAGCTCGGGAAGACGAGCGTCGCGGGAGCGCCGGCGTTGACGGGCGAGCGATGGATGACGGCGGCGCCTTCGAGGCTCAGGTCGACCAGCTCGCCCGCGATCTCCGAGAGCTGAACCGGAATCGATGCGGTGGGAGTTCTCTCGGATCGCCTGCGTTCTTTGCCGGACATGGACGCCGAATTATAAGCAGCGTCAGCCGCTGCCGCGCAGCCCATCGAAGAATGTCGTCGAGATCCGCTCCGGAAGCAGCGCGATGCTGTTCTCGAGCGTTCTGACTTTCTCCAGCGCGGCAGGCAGTGCTGCACTCTCGCCAACCCCGCGAAAGACGTCGCTGTCGAACGTCGCGGCGCGCGAGCCGATCAGGTAGTAGCCCCCGTTCTGGGCCGGCCCGACGACCCACTCGCACGAATCGAGCAGCGCGAAGGCATGGTCGATGAGCTCGCGCGGCACCGCCGGTGCGTCGACGCCGATCGCGACGATCTTCTCGGTTCGATGGAAGAAGAACCGCTCGGAAAAGGCCATCGCCAGGCGGTCCCCTGCGGTCGCCCCGGTCTGCACCGCCACCGCGTGGAAGCCGAATGCACTGCGGAGCGCCGCTCCGTCGGCGGCAGGATCCGGCGCCCACATCACCTCGATCTC
>JBAQWH010000483.1:0-11209 GCA_049298815.1 Thermoanaerobaculia bacterium
CCTGCAGGTCGCGCACATCCTTCCGGCGTGGCCCGCCGCGATCGCGGCCGCCGCCGTCTCCCCGTTCCTGCTGCGCGCGCGCTGGAGCGAGATGGACCTCTCGATCCTCCCCCTCTTCTTCTTTGCGTTCATCGTGGTCGAAGGGCTGCGAACGCTGCCGGTCTACTCGATGTTCGCCCTGCTGCCCGACGAGCCGCACGGCCTCGCGCTCTACACCGGCGCGATCCTCTCGTCGCAGGTGATCTCGAACGTGCCGACTGCTGTGCTCCTCGCGCCGCTCGCCTCGGGCCAATGGGCCACGCTGCTCTACGGGGTGAGCGCCGGCGGCTGCGGCACGATCATCGCCTCCCTCGCAAACCTTCTCGGATGGCAGATCTACGTCCGCGAGAGCGACGAAGACCCGGGCTTCCTGCGCGCGCTGACCATCCTCAGCTTCGGCTTCCTGATCTGGACCGCCGTGGGAGGGTGGCTGATCCTGCGCTCGGTCGTGCGCTGACGAAGAAAACGGCCTCCCCCGCGCGATGGCGGAGGAGGCCGTGCCTGCGTGACGTCCCGGGACTAGAACCTGCGTCCGACTGCGACGCTGACGAAGTCGCCGCGGCCCGTGACATCGATGATGTACGGGTCGTTGTCGTCGAGCTTCGCGTGGCGGTATTGGGCGTTGACCCAGAAGCCGTTGGTCAGGAGGTACCGGGCATCGACTCCGACGTCGAGCCGCGAGAGATCCTGATCGGAGTAGGTGTGGGTCTGGCTGAAATCGTATGCCTGGGCGGGATGGGTCGCGGCCCATGCCGCGGCGGAGAGTGCGAGGGGGTCGAGCCCGGTCTCGGCGAGGACGTAGACGGCGTCGAAGCCCAGGGTCAGGGCCTCCATCGGCGTCGTTTTGAAACCGCCGAGGAGCATCGTGCTGCTGCTGTCGTAGTTGATGTAGTTCCGTGCAGAGCCAGCCTGGCCTGCTGTAATTGCGCCTGCTCACCCATCGAAGAGCCCGATGCAGACGGGGCTCTCGGTGCTGGTGTCGAACATGGTGGCGCCGGCGAACCAGCTCCACTGTTCGTTGGGGCTGAAGGCGTAGTTGACGGCGAGAGAGGTTCTCTCACGGGACCAGTCGGTGAGGTCGCCCTCGTCATTCGAGCCGCTCCACCACCGGCCGTTCGCGGAGACGACGCCGCGGCCGAGCGTGTAGCTCGCACCGACGCGGACCTCGTCCCATCCTTCGGGCGAGGCGGTCGTATCGCCGACGCGCGCGTCGCGCATCTGCCAGTACTGGCCTGCGGTCGGGTCGAGCGGGCTTGCGACGTCCTTCGAGGTGAAGGTCGAACAGGTCGCGTCGAGGTTGATCAGCGGGTTCTCGACGAGGCCGTGCGAAAGGCGGGCGTCGACGCGGAAGCGTTTCGCGATCCGGTTGTTCCAGGCGACCGCGAGGACGTTCGTCGTCGTCTCGGTCCCGCCGTCATCCGTGATCTCGTAGTGCTCGCGGTCGGTCATGTTGTAGGACCAGGAGACCCGCACGTTGCCGGCCCGCTTGCCGAGTCGTCGTGCGAGCTCGAGCCGCGAATCGATCACGTCCCGATCGAGGACCGAATAGCGGGTCCAGTCGGGGTCGAATCCGTAGACCTGCTCGTACGTCTTGCCGGCCTGCGGTCCCGCACTGGCGATCGTGTCGGGGACGTCGATGAAGAGTGCGTCGCTGTCGATCGTGTAGACCCGGCCGCGCCAGTTGAGGCGCCAGTTCGCCGGGAGGATGCGTGCTGCGTTGAGGTTGTAGCCGGCATAGTCGCTGGTCATGCCGGTGTACGAGTTCTCGGTCTGCGCCCAGACGCCGCCGCCGGAGAGCGCGAACCCCGCGACCTTCGGCATTGCGAAGTCCAGGCGCGTCGTCTCCTTGTTGATGTCGGGGCGGTAGTCGATCGGCAGGGGGCCTTCCCCGAGTCCGTAGGTGATTCGATTGTCGAAGATCTTCGTGCGAAGCTCGGGGTGGACGGCGCGCTCGTACTGGTTGGTGACGAACGGGATGTCCTGGGTGTGGTCGCGCTGCGCGAAGGACGCCGTGAACGTGCCGATGTCGAAGCCGAGCGTGGCCTCGCCGCCGACCGTGCGCGTCGTCTCGTCGATCGGACGGGCCTGGCTCTGCACGTGGCAGCCTTCGCAGTGCGAGATCGCGTAGGCCTGCGTGTGGCCGCTGCGCTGCTGCTGGTTGTAGATCGCGGCCACCGTCAGACGGCTGCCGAGGCTGACCTCGGTCCGGTGGTCGAGATTCGAGAGGCGGAACCCGTACTCGGCCCCCGGCGAAGCGTCGGTGTGCCAGAGCTGCCGGCCGGCCTTCGTCGCAGCCTCGAGGTTGACCATCGTGTCGTGGTCGAGGTTGTGTGGCAGACGGTGGAAGGTCGTGATCGAACGGACGATCGGTCCGATGTCGAAGCGGAGCGTGTGATTCTGCGCCTCGCTTCCGCGCGAGTCGAGCTGCAGCGACAGGCTGCCGTTCTCGCTCTGCGTCTCGTAGTCGAGACCGAAGAGCGCCGCGCCGTCGACCGGCTCGTACTCGGCGGCCGAGCTCTTCGATCCGTCGACGCTCGGCTCGGGTCGTATGCCGACCCAGACGCTGTTCGTCTGGCCGCTCTTCTGGGTCGTCGCCACCGGGTCGGCCGCGAGGACGAGAGACGCCCACACGGCGGTGAAGATCAGGAGTGCAATCCTCTTTCGCATGTGTCGCTCCTTACCTCGTGAGTCCGCGGCCGCCGTGGGTCAGGCCATTCGATGGCAGGTCGGTTCCGTGAATGCGCGAGTGACACTGCGTGCATTTCGTGGTGAATCCGACGTTGAAGCTCTGCGCACCGTAAGGGCTGATCCGGGTCTGGCCACCGAACTCCAGCGGCGTGGTCGAGGCCGTGTAGCTGGCGTGGAAGTGGAAGTCATGGCACTGGAGGCAGAGCGCTGGCTCGTTGGCGATGAGCAGCTTGTCGGTCGGCGTTCCGTGCGGGTCGTGGCACGCTCGGCAGTCTTCCTGGACCGGCTGATGCTCGAAGATGAACGGCCCTTCCTGCGCCTGATGGCACGAGTAGCAAAGGTCGTTGACGCGCTGCTTGGTCTTGAGGGCCGCCTCGTTGTTCGAGTGGACGTCGTGGCAGCTCGCGCAGGTCATCGCCCCCTCTCGGAGCGGATGGCGGGACGGCATCTGCATCCGTGCGGTGACGTCCTGGTGGCAACCGTTACAGGCCGCGGTGGCCTTGCGCCCGGGCTTGTGGACCGTGTGGCACTCGGTACAGGCGACGTCCTCGGCCTGATGCCGGGAGGTCGCCCATTCGCCGAGCTTCTTCGTATGGCACTCGAGACAGACGGCATTCCAGTCGAGCGCCTGCTCCGGGTTCCTGATGAGCGACGGATCGCCCTCGGCCGCGTGTTTTGCGCCGCTGCCGTGGCAGCCTTCGCAGCCGGTCGCATGACCGGCAGGCACCCGCCGGGCGTTCATGTGCGGGCTCGCGCTCATCGTTGCGACCACCTCGTCATGGCAGGAGATGCAGACCGGAGGGTCGGCAGCCAGGAGAGGGATCGCTCCGAAGGCGAGGAAGCACACGAGAAACAGAACTGTGCGTTTCATGAATCGTCCTCTTGCGGAGTTGGCGGAAGGAGAGGGGCGGCGGCGGGAGGCGGACAGCGGGAAGGGCCGCAGCGACATCGGTTCGAAGCCGCTCTCCCGGAGCGGCGGCGCGGCCGTCAAAGTGAACGCATGCTTGTGAATATGCTCACATCACGATGTAACTAAATAGCCGACAGAGACTTCGTGTCGTACGGTACGAATGAAGCGTGACATGTCACCCGCTACGTAATGTCGCGGCCGCGATGTAAGCTGTGCACCTACAAACAACTGTTGACGCAGCGGCGGACGAACGGCACCTCCGACGCTGCCCGTTTGGACCTTGGAGGCCCAGCCATGCGTCCCGTCGCCCGCGCTGCCCGTGTACTCAGCAGTCTCTCGATCCTCGTCTTCTCGCTCGAACTTCACGCCCAGGACCCCGCCTCCAACGCAGCACCGATGGCGAAGAGGCGTTCGGTCCGGAGCGTGGGTGCTCCGGCGCCATCTCCCGCTGTCGCGGTGAATGACGCCTACGAGGTCGCCCAGGGTTCCGTCCTGACGGTTCCTGCACCGGGTGTCCTCACCAATGACACACCGAACGGCGCGTCGATCAGCGGCTACGGCGCCACGAGTGGTCTCGAACAGGCCACCATCGGCGCCGCCACGGCGAGTGCGAGGGGCGGAACGGTCCGCGTCGATGCATCGGGCGGGCTCTCTTACACCCCGGCCGCCTCGTTCTCGGGGACTGACACGTTCCTCTACACGCTCACGAATGGTGCAGGCAGCTCGACCGCGACCGTGACGCTCACCGTTCGTGCCACCGCGCCGACGACGTTCACGGTGACCTCACCCGGCTTCTTCTTCGAGTTCGACTCGATCGCCGGCCAGAACCCGCGGCTGACGCTGGTCCGCGGCCGGACCTACACGTTCATCGTCGAAACATCCCCGATTCATCCCTTCGAGATCGTTGGCGCGCCCCCCGGCAGTGTCGAGAACAACAACATCTCGCAGGGGGTCCTCGTCTTCACCGTCCCGATCACAGCCCAGAACTACCGCTATCGCTGCTCGATTCACGAGTTCGGCAACGTGATCGAGACCGTCGCGCCATCCAACGCGCTCCCTCCGCAGTCGACGTCGATGGAGAGCAACCGGCGGAACGCCGTCAATTTCTACCAGGCCGCGTACGACGACCTCGACGTGCAGGCTGCAGTGGCTGCGTATGCCTCGCCTGCATTCGTGTTTCACGACAGCCGTGGGGATGAGGTGGCTGCCTCGAGGCTCGGCGAGCTGGTTCGCTCGCTCGCGAGGACCCGTTCCGAGATCCGGAACGTGCTCGTGGACGGCGACCGCGTCGCCATCCACGCGGTCCGTCACCTGCCCGACGGGAGAACGGAGCGCACGATCGAGCTCTTTCGACTCGACGCGCGCGGCCGAGTGGTAGAGCAGTGGAGCACCACGGCATTCGATTGACGTGATCGAATCGCTGCGCGGCCATGGTGAAATGTTCGCCATGGAATCCGACGAGATCGTCACCGTCACCAAGCGGCTCTTCGCGGCCATGCGCGACCGCGACGAAGCGACGATGCGCCTGCTGATCCATCCCCGAGCGCAAATCCACTCGGTGCGGGCAGAGAGTGTCGGCATCCGCACGCGCGAAGAATTCATCGCGTCGTGCATCGCTGCGCCAGACCCTGTCGACGAACGGATCGGTGAGCCTGAGGTCCACGTCGACGGCGACATCGCCGCGTTGTGGGCGCCTTACGACGTGCACCTCGGTGCGCGCTTCAGCCACGACGGCTTCGATTCGTTCCAGTTCGTCCGCGAGGATGGCGCGTGGCGACTCGTCAGCGCGATGTACACGGTACGGCCGCGCTGACGTCGCCCGATCGCCTCCCGCACCTTTCGCTCCTCCCCTCCGTCAGAAAGCAGTAAGCGAATTCCGCCCTGCTTCGGTAGAGGTATGACGAGCACGCAATGACCGCCGAGCCTCTGATGGCAGACGAAGACGCGAATCCCGCCCCGGCCGGACTCGCAGCCGCCATCAGGGATGCAAAGGCAGGAGATGAGCGTGCCTTCGAGACGATCATGCTCGCAACCGAACGGCGCGTCGCCCTCCTGGCCTGGCGGATCCTCGGCGATCCCGAGGAGGTGAAGGAAGCGGTCCAGGAGACGTTCCTCCGTCTCTTCCGCCATCTGAAGCGTTACGACGAGGCGCAGGACTTCTTCGGGTGGATGTTCCGGATCACGGTCAACGTCTGCCGCGATCTCGAGAAGCGGCGCCGGCGTCACCGCTTCCTCTTCGCACCGATCGAGACGGCGCCGGAGCGAGCCGGCAGCATGCCTGCGATCGACGACGAGCTCGTGCGCCGCTCGGAGGTTGCCCTGCTGACGAGCGCGATCGATGCTCTGCCACGCAAGGAGCGTCTGGCGGTCATCCTTCGCGACGTGGAAGGGCTGTCGACCGAGGAGGTCGCAGCAATCCTCGGGAGCCGTCCCTCCACCGTGCGCGTCCAGATCAGCAAGGCACGTGTGAAGCTGCGCGAATGGATCCTCTCGCGGCGGGGGGGAGGCTCACGATGAGGTGCGCCGCAGCAAAACGGCTGATCGTGCTGGATGCCGGCGACCTGTCGCCCGCCGAAGCCGGAAAGCTCTCATCACACCTGGCCACGTGTGAGACGTGCAGGCAGTTCGCATCCCTGCCGGCCGACGTTCCGCCGGACTTCCGCGCCGAGGTGCCGCTCACGCCCGCCGACTTCACGCGCATTCGCGCGAGCGTTCGCGCATCGGTCCGAGAGCGCGGGACTTCGTTCCTGCCGTTCGGCCTCTGGGCCCCGGCTGCCACCGCGGCCGTCGTCATGGCCTTCGGCTGGTTCACGATGCGGTCCCCCAGCCTTCCGGAAACTCCACCCGAGCTCCCGCCTCCTGCCCCTCGGCACGACGTTCGGTCACCTTCTTCCCCTTCGCCGTCGTATGCGGGACCGAAGCCTTCCCCGGAGGCGAAGCCGGCGCCGTACGAGATGCGCGAACCGCGCGTTGCCCGCTCACGAGGCGGGAAGCCGCTCGTGCAGAGGAGCGCTGAGCTGGCCGCGGTGCCCTCACCCATCGAGGCCGCTACCGCGCAGGCGCGCCCGCTTTTGATCGAGATCCACACCGCAGACCCTGACGTGCGCATCCTCTGGATTGCGCAGCAGGCGCCTGCCGAACCGAATCCCACTACGGGCATGGAGGACTGAACATGAAGCGATTCGTCACGATCCTGGTGCTGTGTCTCGCAACGGCCGCAGCATTCGCGCAGGAGAAGAAGGAAGAACCGAAGAAGTCCGAGGAGTACAACACGACGCGCGACTTCAAACAGAAGATCTTCGAGGTGAAACACCGCCCGGCCAGAGCGATCTACTCCTCGATCGCACAGCTCGGCAGCGGGTTCAAGGGGGCGGCGCTGAGCTTCAGCGCCGACCTGTCCACGATCACGGTCCGCGACTTCCCCGAGAACATCGCGACGATCGAGGACGCGATCAAGCGGCTCGACAGGCCGGTCGCCCCGCCGGCGGATATCGAAGTGAAGATCTCGGTCCTGGCCGCGGCGAACATTCCGCCGCAGAACGTTGCCATCCCGGAGGACCTCGAGCCGGTCGTGAAACAGCTGCAGTCGACCCTCCGGTATGCGAACTACCGCCTCATCGCAACCAGCAGCAACCGGACGACGGCCGGCCGGTCGCTGCGCGGCTCGGGGGTCGCCGACGTCGGCTCGCTCACGGGCACGCCTGCCAAGGAGATGATCAGCAGCTTCGACTATCAGTTCCGCGACATCTCGGTCGTGGCGAATACGGACCGGCTCACGGTCGACGTCGGCGAGTTCACGTTCAACATGTCCGGCGTCCCTGTGACCACTGCCGGCGGAGAGGTGAATCACCGCGGCCTGACCATCACGACCGGGGTCTCGATCCGCGACAGGGAGAAGGTCGTCATCGGCACGACGACGATGGGAGACAAGGCGCTGATCGTCGTGGTGACGGCGACCGTGATCCCGCCCGTCGCGAAGTAGGCGGGACCGGCCGGCGGGACATCGGAGCTACTTCTCCAACGATTTCTCGTACCACCTCAGCACCGGCTGGGCGCTGATTCCATGCAGCAGCACGCTCAGCGCGATCACCGTCACGACCACCGGGATCAGCGCCTCGGTGTCCGGGCCCGGCCGGTGACTGAGGGCGTAGCTCAGGTAGTAAAGGCTGCCGATTCCTCGGATCCCGAACCACGCCATCAGACCGCGCTGCACGCGCGTCGTCGGTGTGCCCCAAAGACAGAGCATGGTCGCAAGCGGCCGAATGACGAAGAGCAGCGCAAGCCCGAACAGCACGCCCTGCCAGGTCCACGCGCCGGCCAGTGCGACGCCGACGATTCCGACGAGCAACACCTCGAGGAGCCGCTCGGCCGTATCGCCGAATGAGATCACCTCCGCGACCATCACCCCGGCAGCGACCGCGGGCTCGTCGAGATCCGCCGCTTCGACGCGTGACTGCACGAGATCCTCGGCCGGCGGGTGCTCGGTCGAGTCCTGCTCCTCGACGCCTTCCATCCTGCGAAGATGCTCCGGGTGCGGACTTCGCCGGACCGCACGGAGCTCCGATCCTCGCACGCCGATTCCGGCTGCGAACACGGCGAGGAATCCCCATGCGCCGATCGCTTCGGCTGCTGTGTACGTCAGCGCGATCACCGCAAGAGCGAGGAAATCGCTCGGCGCTGCGGTATCGCGGTTCCTGCTCCGGAGGACGATCGCGTATCGCCCTACGCCGCGTCCCATGAGGAAGCCGACGATCAGTCCGGCCGGGACGGCCCACATCAGCCGCTCCAGGACCCACGACCCTACCCACGGGCCGAGTCCGTCGTGCTCCGCCCAGAGGAGCGCGAAGACGACGAAGGGGAAGGCCATCCCGTCGTTCAGCCCCGCCTCGCCGGAGATGCCGTAGCGCATCCGGTCCTGATCGCGCGCCTCACTGACCGCGATCGCACTTGCGAGGACGGGATCGGTCGGCGCGAGCATCGCGCCGATGAGGAGCGCGACCGGAGCTGACATCCCGAGAACGAAATGCGCGAAGAACGCGACGCCGGCAATCGAGAGGAGCATCACCGGTCCTGCCATCACGTACGCGGCGCGCCAGCCGGGATCGCGAAGCGGAAGGCGAAGCCGCAGCCCGCCGACGAAGAGCGACACGATGACCGCAATCTCCGTGAGCCGCTCGAACCAGTCGACCGACGCCGCGACGTCCATCCGCAGCAGGCCGAAGCCAAACGGTCCCAGGGCGAGGCCGACGGCGAGATAGATCGCCGCTGTCGAGACCGGCAGCCGCTGCAGCTGGGCCGAGGAGAGAGCCATCAGGAGCAGCAGTCCACCGGCGACCGCCATCCAGGCAAGGAAACTCATCGGCGAAGATCAGCGCAAGAGTTGTGCTCGGTTCGTTCCTGCCCGACAGCTCGAGGTCGGCCTGCGGGCGCAGGACCGCCTCAGGGCAGCGCGTGGTACGTCTTCGAGCTCCACGACCACCAGTGCTTTTTCCTGCGCGTGTAGAGCGACTTCCCGAGGTCTCCGGCCGGCCAGATCACCCACGTCACCACGTCGCGGCCGACGTCCGGCCACTTGCGGATCGGGGGAATGTCCGGCGCTCCGTAGCGTCTCCGCACCTCGGCCGAGAGCTCGTCCTCGCGCGTCGTGACCACCCGAACCATCGTGTGAGGGTCGCCGAGCTGGAACGCCCAGAAGTAGAAGTCCGCGGTGACGAACGGATGAATCTCGAACCCGAGCGCCACCCGTCGCACCTCCGCCCAGCGGATCGACGGCAGACCGCCTTCCAGCGGATGGATGCCGACGGGGTCGATGCGGACGGACTCGTAGGTCCAGGAGGTGGTCTCAGGAAGATCGGCCATGCGAGGCGGCGCGAGTATAGCCGCCGTATCGGCAACCTCCGCCGAGGGTTGGTCTCCGGATGGCGAATAGAGAGGTCTCGCCCGCATCGCCTCTGTGCACCCTCTGTGTTCTCTGTGTCTCCGTGGTGAACCGAACGGGATTCACCACAGAGGCACAGAGGACACGGAGGACACGGAGGAGCACGGAGATGGCCGCGCGCGGTTCTCGCTCTGTGAACCTCTGTGCCCTCTGTGCCTCCGTGGTGGGCTGTTCGCAGTTTTGTGCACAGCCTCTGAGCCGGCGGAGCGACTCTTCGACAGGCGCGGCGTGCGGCTTCCGCCTCCCGGCCCCGCCGGCTGAATCAGGGGGTCCTTCGCCGCGCTTCGCTCCTTCGTCGCTCCGCCGGCTCAGGATGACACTCTGGAACTCCGCTGCTCGGCGATCGTCTTCAGGTGCGACTGCTTGGTCCTGACGAACCAGGTCATGTGGCGCGCGAGGAAGAGGGAGTCGGCGATCGTGCCGAGGAGGCCGAGCGGAGCGGTCCACACGAGGCGGTCGGTCATCAGCGTCCCGCCGTTCGAGGGCGTGAACTCATGGTCGTGCCGGAGCCTCCTGAAGATTCCTTCGACCATCTCGTCGACGAAGAGGTGCGGCCGGTCGACGTGTGTGATGCGCGCACAAAACCGCTGGCGCATGCCGAAGTGGCGGCCTTCGAAGCAGACGAGGTCTCCCGTCTCGAGGATTCCGTCGAGCCGCCCGGGCGCGACGAGACGCTCGCCGGAGAACGCGGCGCTCTCGGCGTGTGCGGCGACGTCGCGCGCGAGGTCGAAGCAGACCTCCTGCGGCGCATCGATCCAGGTGGTGATCGTGATGTCGCCCACTGCGCGCTAGTCGCTCTGCCGCCCCTCGATCATCGACAGCAGGACCGCTGCGGCAACGCCAAGGCGCCGGTCGAGCTGCCGCTGCGGGTCGCGCGTGAAGTCGATGCCGAGGCGGAAGCGGAACGGATTGAACTGCTGACGGATCTCGGCCACCGTGCTGCTGCCGATCATCACGTTGAACGCCTGCGGGATGAGGTTCGACAGGAAACGCCGCAGAAGCGCCATGCCGGCGGAGTCCTCCTGCATCGTCCCGATCTGGACGTCGTCGGGCCCGAGCAGATGCCACTCGTCCCGAAAGATCGAGCGGAGCCCCTTGCGCCGCAGAGCGCCGATCTTCCGCTGGTCGCGCGCGTCGACCACGTCGTACGTGCCCGAGAAGTCGATCAGCTGGCGTGCCTGGATCGAGAGGATCTCGCGCGTCATCTCCTCGTCGGCGTAGATCCGGATGTCCTCCTTCAGTTTGAACCCCTTCTTCCGACCCCACAGCACCTTCGTGCCATCGGGCGTCTGAAGACTGAAGTCGGTGTGGATGATCGTGAAGAGCTTCCGCCGCACCATCAGGTGGTCGTACGCAAATGGATCCATGGATGAAGTATGAGGTCCGAAGAGTGAAGAGTGAAGAGTGAAAGCCCACCTCGGAGCGGTCACGGACTCACTGAAGCGCGCTTCTGAGCTCCTCGATCGGTTTGTACGTCACGAGGCCCCCGGGCTGGACGGTCTCCGCCCAGGCGAGTGGCGCCTGACCGAGAGCACGGCGGAGGTCGTCGATCGCGGCCTGCAGCTCGGAAACGTGGACGGCGCGTGCGACCGTGCCGGCGCGCAACCCGTCGTCGTTCCAGGCGAACGCTGCGA
>JBAQWH010000484.1:0-3277 GCA_049298815.1 Thermoanaerobaculia bacterium
CCGCCCGCGCGTCGAGCCCGATCAGGTCGGGCACGCCGGACGCGGCCGCCGGACGTCGGTTTTGCGAAAACGTCGCCAGCTGGACGCCCTCGAGTCCGATCGTCCTCGACGGCAGCGACGGCGGCACGCCGAGGTACCGGAGCGTCGCCTCGGCGACCTCGCGGAACACGGGGGCCGCGACCGTACCACCGTAGTGCTGCGGCCTCGGCTCGTCGATCGCCACGAAGATTACGAGCCTCGGTTTGTCGGCAGGAACATACCCGACAAACGAGCCGACGTATCTTCCCGGCATGTAGCCGCCGCGGCCTGCCTTCTGCGCCGTCCCGGTCTTCCCCGCGACGACATGCTCGGCCAGCGCCGCGCTGCCGCCGGTCCCCTTCGAAACGGTCGCCTTCAGGATCTCGTTGAGGATCGCTGCAGTTCTCTCCGACATCACGCGCACCGGCTCCTGCGGAGGAGGCAGCAGGATCGGGGTCCCGTCGGCGTCGACGACGCGCGCGATAATCCTCGGGTCGACCCGGCGCCCCCCGTTCGCGACGGCGCCGACCGCCCGGGCAATCTGCAGCGGAGTCACGCCGATCTCCTGCCCGATCGCGATGCTGGCATTCGACACCTGGGACCACTTTTCGAGCCGGCGGAGGAGCCCCTGCGACTCGCCGGGAAGCTCGATTCCGGTGCGCTCCCCGAACCCGAACCGGCGTGCCCAGTCGTGGAGACGGCGCGGCCCGAGCTGCAGGGCGACCCGGACGGTGCCGACATTCGACGACTGCGCGATCACGTCCTCGAACGACATGAGGCCGTACCGATGATTGTCGTGCTCGCTGATCGTGACGTTTGCGATCCGGATCGCGCCGTCGCCGCAGTCGATGATCTGCGACGGCGTCACGAGTCCCTCCTCGAGGCCCGCCGCAGCCGTGATGATCTTGAACGTCGAGCCGGGCTCGAACAGGTCCTGCACGTTGCGGTCGCGCCAGGCGGCCGGCGGGAACTGGCGGTAGCGGTTGGGATCGAAGGTCGGGAGTGAGGCCATGGCGAGGATCGATCCGTCGCGGGGATCCATCACCAGCACCGAGCCGCCCTTCGCGTTGTACTTCTCGACCGCCTTCGCAAGCGCGCGCTCGGCGGTGAACTGGGCGACCGCATCGATCGTGAGAACCACCTCGTGGCCGTCCCGCGGCCGGTTCGCCCCTTCGCCACCCACGAGATACATCCCTCGGCGCGCATCGCGCAGCACCGTCACCTTGCCCGGAGTCCCGCGGACGTGCTGGTCGAACGAGTGCTCGAGACCTGCGAGCCCTTCCCCGTCGAGACCGACGTAGCCGATGACGTTGGCCGCGAGCGTCGTCCGCGGATACGACCGGCGATGCTCCTCGAGGAAGTAGATGCCATCGAGCTTCAGCTTTCGCACTTCCGCCGTGACGTCGAGCGGCAGCTGCCGCGCGATCCAGGCGAACCCGCGCCCGTTGTTGAGCCGGCTCTCGATCTCCCGCGCCGCGACGCCGAGGCCCGGAACGGCCGCGAGCACCTTCGCGACCGCCTTCCGATCGGTCACGTCCTGCGGGTCGGCGTAGATCGACTCGGCTGCGACGCTCTCCGCGAGCGTCCGCCCCCGCACGTCGACGATCGACCCGCGCACGGGCGCGAGCTCGATCGTGCTCTCCTGCTGCCGCTGCGCACGGGCAACGTAGTGGTCGTGCCGGACGAGTTGCACGTGCGCCAGACGAACGATCACGACGACCGCCCACGTGGCGAGAATCGCTGCAACGAACAGAAGGCGGCGGTCGAAGCGTGGCATCAGCGCCTCCCGTCAGAAGGCGTCGCCGCCGCGACCGCAATCGGCGTGGGGGACTGGAGGGTGGACCTCAGTTCGGCAGCCGTCACGCCGTCGCCATCATCGGTACGGTCGCGGGACTGAAGTCCGCCCTCTGCGACGCGGGAAGCGCCGTCCGAGGGAGAGACCATGACGATCGAAGCGGCAGGTGTGGCTTCGAAGCCGAGAGCGATCGCCTGCTGCTCGACGGAATCGAGTGCGGTGAGCCGATCGAGCTCGAGCTGGAGGGCCTTGTTTCCGGAGGCGACGTCCTTCAGCTGTTTCTGGAGGCGCGTCGCCTCGTGCCCGAGACGGATGACTTCCAGGTTCTGCCAGGTGAAAAGCAGCAGGAAAAGACCGATCGGCACGCCCAGGAAGAGGACGGCCAGCAGCTCACGGAAGCGCCTGCGATCCCGCTCGCGGACGATGTGAGTGTTTTCGATGGGCTTTTTCTGCGTATACATGGCCGCGCCGTGCTGGCTCCCCTGAGCCGGCGAACAAGGGTGAAGATCTGCCTACACGTACGACGCGGAATGCCATCCACTTACACCCACCCCACACGCACCACCCCTCCCAGGCAACCACCCCGCACTCACACCCAACCCTTCCCCAACCTTCACCCTTGCTCCCCGACTCCGAGCAAGCGGTGTCGTCCGCTTCCAGGCCTGATCCCCGCACACGGACGCTGCCGGGGGGCCTTCACAACTTCTCCGCGGCCCGCAGCTTCGCGCTGCGCGAGCGTGGATTTCTTTGCAACTCTTCTTCAGAAGCAGTCAGCGGCCTGCCGGTCAGCGACTCGACGACCGCCTTCGCGCCGCACCCGCAAACCGGCATGCCCGGCGGGCAGGTGCACTGGCCTCCGAGCCGACGGAGGGCACGCTTGACGATCCGGTCTTCCAGCGAATGGAACGAGATGACGCCGAGCCTCGCACCCGGCTCGAGGACGCTCACGGCGTCGTCGATGAACGACTCGAGCTCGAGAAGCTCCTCGTTGGTCGCGATTCGCAGCGCCTGGAACGTGAGCGTCGACGGGTCGATCTGGTTGAACCTCGGCTTCTTGACCGTCTGGATGACTTCCACCAGATGGGTCGTCGTCTCGATTCGCCCGCCAACCCGCGCCGTCACGATCGCGTGCGCGATCCGCCGTGCCATCGGCTCCTCGCCGTAATCACGGATGATGCGCGCCAGCTCGTGCTCGTCGAGCGAGTTCACGAGATCGGCGGCCGACGTCCCCTCCGATCCCATGCGCATGTCGAGCGGACCCTCGGCGCGGAACGAGAACCCGCGGGCGGCGTCATCGAGCTGCATCGACGAGACCCCGAGGTCCGCAAGGACCCCATCCACACGGTCGATACCGGACTGCTTCAGGATTTCAATGAGCGACTCGTGACGTCCGCGGGCGAACGTCACACGATCCCCGAAGCGGCCGAGCCGCTCACGTGACCGCTCGAGCGCCGCCGCGTGGCG
>JBAQWH010000485.1:0-15919 GCA_049298815.1 Thermoanaerobaculia bacterium
GCCGCATCATCCCGACCGCGATCCCCTCCTCGATGTACAACGCGGCCGCGTCCGCGATCGCGACCGCGGTCAACGCGCGCGGCATCTCGTTCGCGGTGAGCTCCGCGTGCGCGTCGAGCGCCCACGCGATCGGGCTCGCGTTCCAGATGATCCGAAGCGGCGCCGCGGACGTCATGTTTACCGGAGGGAGCGACGCACCGCTCACGTTCGGCATCGTCCGGGCCTGGGAAGCCCTCCGCGTCCTCGCGGTCGACAACGAGCATCCCGAGGCCGCCTGCCGTCCCTTCAGCGCCGACCGGAAAGGTCTCGTCCTCGCGGAGGGCTCCGGAATCCTGATCCTCGAGTCCCACGAACGGGCCTCGAGACGCGGCGCCACGATCCTCGGCGAGATCGTCGGGTTCGGCGCGACGAGCGATGCCGGCCATTTGACAGACCCCTCGTGCGACGGAGCGGCGCGCGCGATGCAGCTGGCGCTCGAGAGCGGCGAGCTGGCAGCTCCGGACATCGGCTACATCAACGCGCACGGCACCGGGACGCGTGCGAACGACTCGACAGAGACCGCTGCGATCCACAGCGTCTTCGGCGCGCTGGCCGGACGGATTCCGGTCAGCTCCACCAAATCGATGCATGGCCATGCGATGGGCGCTTCCGGCGCGATCGAGATCGTCGCGTCGCTCCTCGCCCTCAACGACGGCTTCGTCCCGCCGACGATCAACCTCTCCACCCCCGACCCGCTGTGCGATCTGGACTATGTCCCGGACTCCGCGCGCGAGCAGCGCGTCACGACCTTTCTCTCGAATTCGTTCGGGTTTGGCGGCATGAACGCCGTCGTCGCGGTCCGGACTCTCCACGGACTCTGACCTGCAGACACAACTGTGGCAGTCGAATTGCTAGAACTCCGGTGATTCGGCGCGGAGGCTGTTCGTGATCGTAGAAAAAAAGCATGTCGAGAACTTCACGATCCTGTACGTGGAAGGACTCATCAAACTTGGTGAGAGCGCAGAGTTTTTCTCCTCCGCTCTCGAGAACGTTCTGAAGAACGAGAGCTCGAACGTCGTCATCGACTTCACGAAGATCGACTACATCGACTCGACGGGGATCGGCGAGCTCGTCGGGTATCTCGGCAAGTTCTCCAACCAGAACAGGAAGCTGATCCTCGTGAACCCGTCCGAGCGGATCCAGAAGCTGCTGAAGCTGGCGAAGCTCGACACGGTGTTCAAGATCTACGACACCGAGGATGCGGCGCTCTCCGCCGAGGCCTCGCCGGCCCAGGCCTGACCTTCGGTTCAGACCGGATGGGACCTATGGGACCGATGGGACTGATGGGACCCACCGACCCGGGCGAGCGTGTCCCATTCGTCCCATTCGTCCCATAGGTCCCATTCATCCCCGAGTGTTATCGTCCTCCGGGATGAGCACGATTCTGACGAACGTCTATCGGGGCGAGCAGCTCGAATCGTTCCACACCGGATCGATCGCGGTCGTCGATTCGGTCGGCCGGCTTCTCGCCTTTGCCGGCGATCCGTCGCTGCTCACCTGCATGCGCTCCGCCGCCAAGCCCTTTCAGGCGATCCCGTTCCTCGAGTACGGCGGGCGTGACGAGTTCGACCTCACGGGCGAGGAGATGGCGCTCATCTGCGCTTCCCACGGCGGAGAGCCGGTCCACGTGGCGACCGCCGCGGCGCTGCTGCGCAAGGGAGACTTCGACGAAGACGACCTGCGCTGTGGTGCGCACGCGCCCTTCGACGAAAAGTCTGCGGCCGATCTGCGGGCCAGCGGGGAGCATCCGTCGGCCCTACACAACAACTGCTCGGGCAAGCACTCCGGAATGCTGCTCGCATCGAAGGTGATGGACGCTCCGAGCGGGAACTACACGAGTGCGGACCATCCGCTGCAGAGCGTGATCCGCTCGACGGTCGGCGAATTCGCCGGTCTGGGCAGCGACGAGATCCCGGTCGCGATCGACGGCTGCGGCGTCCCCGCGTTCTACCTCAGCCTCTATCGCGCCGCGTTCGCGTATGCGCGTCTGATGGCGTCGGCGGTCGACCCGGTCGCCCTCGGCGGACTCGAGCGCTACGCGGAGAGTTGCGAGTTCGTGGTCGGATCGATGACGTCGTGCCCGCAATTCGTCGCGGGCCACTGGAGCATCACGACGCCTCTGCTCGAAGCGTTTGGCGGAGACCTTCTCGCGAAGGAAGGGGCCGAGGGTTTCTATGCGATGGCGCTCTCGCCGACGATGCGGACCGAGTTGACCGAGCGCCTCCGCCTCACAGAAGATGCGGCGCTCGGAATCGCGATGAAGATCCACGACGGCTCGATGGGACGCGGACGCAACCCGGCCATCATCCGGACCCTCGAGCTTCTCGGTCTCGATCCTTCTTCGCGGCCACAGCTGCAGCGGTATCGCGACTGGCCCCTGCGCAACCTCACGGGGACCCTCGTCGGACATGTACAGGCAGAATTCGATCTCGAGTTTCTCTGATTGCGATGGCGGCCCCGGGGCTGCCGGAGGTGGACCGTGCGCAAGACCGCTTTCGTTCTGATGTTCCTGCTCGCCGGCTGCAAAACGGTCGGTGTCTCAATGACCGAGGGCGGCTACGCCGAGGTCTCGCCGACGATTGCCAACGAGATGCTGCTCGACACCAAGCAGGTGGTGATCTTCGACGTTCGTTCGGCGGACGACTTCCGCGGGCCGTCGGGGCACATCGCCGGTGCGCTGAGCGTCCCCTTCGACACGATCGAGCGCCAGCTTCCCGAGCTCCTTCCCTATCAGAACCAGACCGTGCTCGTGTATGGCCAGACGTCGGCCGACGGCGCCGTCGCGGCGAAACTGCTGCGGGTGGCCGGCTTCCGGAACATCGTCCACATCGACCGCGGCATCGAGGGTTGGATTGATCTCGGCTACCGGACGGTTAACGCCGAATGATCTGCAGCGGCGGCCTCCCGACGGAGGGCACGCCTCCGCGGACCCACACTCACGAATGAAAACAACTGCCCTGACATTCGTCGCTCTCTTCCTCGCCGCCATCGCCTCCGCGCAACAGACCGACCAGGCCCTGCGCACATACGTCACCCGCGCCCTTCCGCAATGCCCGGGGGGTGCGATCACGCTCGAGAACGTCAACGGGGGACCTCCGGGCTTCCGCACCTACATGGTCACGCTCCGCTCGAGCGACCAGTACTGCGGAACGCAGCGGCACCTCCTCTATTCGCCGAAGACCCAGCAGGTGATCCTCGGCACGATCGTTCCCCTGCCGCAGGACGGACGTCCCGCCCACCTGCGGGTCACGGAGAAGGCCTCCGAGCTGCTCGGCAAATCGCATACAGCAAGCGTCTCGCCGTTCCCGCTCCCGGACGGCATCAAGGCCGTCACGATCCACAAGCCGGTCGAGAACGGGACGTTCGGCTATCACGGCTTCGTCGACTCCTCCGAGAGGTACCTGATCGTCGGCAACCGCGGCCTCGCGAACAGCGATCCGGCGGTCGCGCTTCGTGAGGCGCTCGGCGTCTCGAAGGCCGCGCGGCGAGGAACCGGCAGCGTCGAGATCATCGAGGTCTCGGACTTCCAGTGCCCGACCTGCGCGCGGGCCCACGAGAAGATCGAGCCGCTGATCCAGCAGAACCTTTCGAAGATCACCTACGTGCGGGTCGACCTTCCGCTGTTCGAACACCACGAGTGGTCGCTGCAGTCGGCACTCGCGGCACGTTCCATCCAGCGGGTCGCGCCGGCGAAGTACTGGACGTTCGTCGACTTCGTCTTCAAGAACCAGCAGGCGATCACGGCGCCAAGGTTCGACAAGATGTTCCGCGACTTCGCCGAGGACCACGACATCCCCTGGCCCGCGCTCGAGAAAATCTATCGCGCCCCGGCCGAGCGCCAGGCGCTGCTCGACCAGACCAGCCGGGCCTTCGATTCCGGACTCAACTCGACACCGACGTTCATCGTCGACGGTCGGGTGATGGGCTTCGGCCCGGACGGCAACTTCACGATCGAGAAGATCAAGGCCGCGATCGCAGGGGCGAAGCCGGCGAAGCCCGCAGCAAAGGCGCCGGCGAAGCCGAAGAAGTAGCCCTGAGCCGAGTAACGGGTGGCCGGCCCGGCAAGGGCCTGCCACCCGCTTCTTCACAGCCCGAAGGCAACCTTCGCGGCGTAGCTGCGCTCTTCGCCCTGCGTCGCTTCGATGACGATCTTCGGCAGGAAGAAGGAGAGCCGGACGCCGACGGTCATTCGGTTGAAATCGCCTTCATCGGTCAGACGGATCTCCGGGCGCAGCCCCGACGCCGGGATCACCCCTTCTGCGTCGCTCCGCATCCGGCCGATCGCGCCGTACGGCGTGACCGGGCCGAACCCTTTGCTCAGGAAGAGCTCCACGCCGTAGGTCTTGAGATCGTAAACGTCGAAGCCGCTGAGCTGGGAGTAGACCCCGCGGACGGCGAGCGACGGCTTGAGGATGCCGCCGTCGATGATCGGGACGTCGAGGGCGCCGCCGATGATCATCGCGTCGGTATCCGGCACCTTCGCGTACGAGCCGGAGATCGAAAGAAATGCCAGTCCTTTCGACACGACCAGCCGGGGCACCACGACGTGGTCGCTGACGGTGAAGTCCTCACCGACGGCGCGCTGCCAGTACGAAGCATCCGTGTCGACCGGCACCGCGGTGGCCGCGATGCCGATGCTGAATCCAAGCAGGCTTCCTGCCCGTGCCGGCTCGACCGGGGTCGCATAGATCCCCTGGGCGAGCAGTCGCGAAAACTCGGAGAACTCTGCCTGCGTGATCGCAGGATCGAAGTCGATCTCGCTCTGCGCCGCCATCGGCGCGGCGATTGCCGCGACGATCAGAAAAGCTGCGAGATGTAGTCGTTGCTTTGCAGGAACCCGGAAGGGGTGAAGCCGACCCGTCCGCCCTCCCGCCGCAGCCATCCCTCGCTCAGACCTCGGTCGATCCATTCGATCCCCTCCTGCCCGCAGAGTCGTTTGAAGTGCTCATAGTCTAAGCCGGAGACCTGACGCAGGCCGAGGAAGATCTCTTCGCGGCGCCGCTCGCCGGGACCGAGCTCCTCGGAGAAGTCGCGCGTGTCGGGCGAGCTGGCGATGTACTTCCGGATGTCGCGCGTGTTCGCGTACCGCAGGTCCTGGCGGAACGAATGCGCGGCGATCCCGAAACCGTAGTACGGCCCGCGGTTCCAGTACGCGAGGTTGTGAAGGCAGATCTCACCGTCGAGGGCGAAGTTGCTGATCTCGTACTGGTGGAGCCCGACACCGGCGAGCCTGGCGACCGCGTCGAGGTAGGCGTCGGCGACGAAGTCGTCGTCGGGCAGGCTCACCCTTCCGCGTCGCACCTGCACCTCGAGCGGCGTCCGCTCCTCGAGGTCGAGCATGTACAGCGAGAGGTGGCCGGCGCCGAGGTCGACCGCCGTCTCCAGCGTCTCGGCGAACGATCGCCGGGTCTGCTGCGGGAGGCCGAGGATCAGATCGAGGTTCGTCCGGACATTGCGGCCGGAAGCCGTGCGCACGGCTTCGATCGCGGCGGAGCGATCGTGGACCCTGCCGATCGTCGCGAGCTCCGCATCGTGGAAGGACTGCACGCCGATCGACACCCGATTCACCCCGAGCGCGACCCAGCTGTCGAGGGACGCAGGCGAGACGTCCTCAGGATTGGCCTCGATCGAGATCTCTGCGCTCGCGGACAGGTCGAACGCGCGGCGCACCGCAGCAAAGACGCGCTCGAGGTTCGCCTCGCTCGTCCTCGACGGAGTCCCTCCCCCGAGATAGACGGAGGTGATCCGGCGCTCCGGCGCGTCGAGCTCGGCTGCACGAGCGGCGATCTCACGCTCGAGGGCCGTCGTGTAGGCGTCCTGGAGGGAGAGGTCGGTGCTGATCGCGAACGGGCAGTACGTGCAGTGAACGCGGCAGAACGGAAGATGGATGTAGATGCCGGCCATGGGTCGGATGTCGGGGAGAACAGCGCATGAGGAGGGGCGAATTCTGGCGCCGGGTCCGTATAATCCACCGGATGTCCGAGGTTCCTCCCCAGGCCACCGCAGTCGAGCCGCCGCGGCGGAGCCGTCGTCCCCGGATCCTCTGGACCCTGCTCGGCGCGATCCTCGTTGCGGGGCTCCTGCCGCTGATCGTCTCCCACTACTTCCTGACCGGGATCAACCGCGAGTCGCTCGAGACCCTCGAGAAGAAGTATCTGACGCGGTCCGCGGTCAGCATCGCGAACGACATCGCGAACGTCATCGCGAACAACCGCGACCAGCTGACGAAGGTCGCCGGGAGCCTGGCGATCCTCGAGAAGGCGCTCCCTGCCGGAACGGACCCGTTCATCTACGTCGCCTCGACCGGCTGGGTCGGCGACTTCATCTCCCCCGAGAGCGACCTGGTCGCCCTTCGGGTCGTGAATCCCCAGGGACGAGGGGCTGAGGTCAAGCCCGCCGAGATCGAGGCTGAAATCCTCCAGGACATGGAGACGGCGCGGGGCGTGGCCCTCGGCGGACAGGAATCGACGCTGCCGATCCGTACCCTGACGTCGTCGAACCAGCCGGTGATCGTCCTTTCGGTTCCTGTGAGGAACGAGGGCCGCGTCACCGGCGCCGTCGTCGGTCTCGTCAGCCTCCGGAAGATCGTCGACCGGATCCGCGAGGAGGGGAAAGGCGACGTCACGGCATTCGTCGTCGACCGCGACGGCCGCGTGCTGCTGCACAGCGAGCCGGCGGTCGAGGTCCAGCATCCCGATTTTTCGAACCTGAAGATCGTCCGTGATTTTGCGGCGGCGCCGCAGATCCGCATCACCGAGTCGTACACCGACGGCCACAGCGGCCGGAACGTGAAGGTCCTCGGCACGGTGGCGCCGGCGGCCGCCAACGTCGGGGTCGTCGTCCAGAAGCCCGAGGACCGCGCGTTCGCTTCGGTCAACGAGATGATCCGCGCGACGATCCTGTGGGGATCGATCGCGCTGGTCCTGGCGATCGTCGCCGCGACTCTCTTCGCCGCAGGGATCGCGCGGCCGATCCGCCTGCTGGCCGACCGCACGCGCGAGATCGCGGAAGGGAACTACCAGCAGCGCGTCGACCTCAAGACGCACAACGAGATCGGAGAGCTCGCCGAGAACTTCAACATCATGTCGTCGTCGGTCGAGAGCGCGGTCGAGAAGCTCAAGCAGGCGGCGCAGGAGAACCACCTCCTCTTCATCAACTCGGTCCGCATGCTCGCAGCCGCCATCGACGCGAAGGACCCCTACACCCGCGGCCACTCCGAGCGCGTCGCGCGCTACTCGATCGCGATCGGCAAGCACCTGCCTCTCACCGATCAGGAGATGCGTAACCTTCGGATCAGCGCCCTGCTTCACGATGTCGGCAAGATCGGCATCGACGACCGCATCCTCCGCAAGCCCGGCGCGCTGAACGACGAGGAGTTCGAGATCATGAAGCAGCACCCTGCGAAGGGAGCGGCGATCATGAGCGGCGTCGCCCAGCTGATCGACATCATCCCCGGCATGAAGTACCACCACGAAAAGTGGGCCGGCGGCGGCTATCCCGACGGGCTGGTGGCCGAAGACATCCCGATGCAGGCGCGCATCGTCGCGATCGCAGACACCTTCGACGCGATGACGACCAACCGGCCCTACCAGAAGGCGATGGAGCTCGGCTACGTGGTCGAGAAGATCGCGAGCTTCGCCGCCAGCCGCTTCGACCCGGCCGTCATCGAGGCCTTCGTCGCGGCGGTAAAGCAGGGCGACATCCAGATCGACGAGCAGGTTCGCGGGGCCGCTTGAGCGAGCCGGCTCGGAGTCACTGATTGGCCTTCCAGCGCATCCTCAAACAGCTCGTCACTTCCGTCGACCGCTCGATTGCCGCGCTGTTCCTCGACTACGAGGGGGAGACCGTCGAGCTGGTCCGCGCTCACGACCTGCTTCCCGATGACCTCAAGATCATCGGCGCCTACCAGGGGATCTTCCTCTCGCAGCTGCGGACCCTCTGCTCCCACCTCGAGGCTGGCGCCCCTCATCGGGTGAAGTTCGAGTTCGCGCGCGTGAAGATCCTCAGCTCGGACCTCAAGGACGGGTATTACGTCGTGCTGCTCATGGAGCACGACGGCAATGAAGGCCTCGCCTGGCACCGGCTGGACCATTGCCGGGTGCAGCTGCTCGAGGAGATGTGAATAGGACAATAGGACCTATGGGACCTATAGGACCCGCCCTCCCTCGAGAACACAGGTGCGGGCGTGCGGCGGCACCCGCGACTGCACCGCGCCTTGGCCCCAGTGACCGCGTCGTCGCTCGGACCTATGGGACCTGGCAGGGCACTATTAACGAGCGGGCCCGAGACTGCACTCGCATTGCCCAGCATCGTCTCCCGGGCGGCGGGCTCCTATTGGTCCTATTGGTCCTATTGTCCTATCGCCCGGCCCTACTCCTCTTCCCCACCCTCCAGCTGCTCGAGTGTCGAGAGGATGTTCTCGATCCTCCCGCGGATCTCTCCACGCTCGCGGCGGAACCGGTCGGTCTCTTCCTCGAGGCCGTCGAGGCGGGTGGTGGTCTCGTCGAACTCGCGGGCGCGCTCTTCTAGTTCGGCGACGCGCGCGCGCAGTTCCTCGCGCTCCTTGCGGAGCTCCTGGATCATCGACACGGCGCGCTCGACGCGGTCGGTCAGGCGCGCGAGGATCTCGGCTTCTTCGGTTCCGGCAAACGACAACTGCTGCTCTTCGCTGGTCTTCTTCATGGGCTTTCTCTTCTTCCGTTGATTACGTGAGCAACTTCACCGGCAGCGCCTCGGCCAGTCTGGCGGACAGCTGCTGGTGCGACTCCGCGACCTCTTCCTGCGTGAGCGACCGGTCGAACGCCTGATACCACATGCCGAGCGTCGTCTTGACCGCGTCCTCCCCCTCCGGGACGTAGCGGTCCCGCAGGCCCACCTCGTGGAGGTACGGCACGTTCATGCCGCGAATCGTCTCGATGATGCGCTGGTACTCGAGGTCGCGACCGTGCGTCATCGCGACGATCATCGGGACGCCCGGGAAGCGCGGAACGGGCGACATCTTCCAGTCGGTCCGGGAGCCGATCAGAGCCTCGACGTCGACCTCTGCGGCAAACAGCTCACCCTTGATGTCGAACCGCTGCAGGATCTCCGAGGAGAGCAGGCCGACCGCAGCGACCTCGCGATCGCCGTGCCGGGCAACGGAGCGCTTCCCCTTCCGGAGCCACGTGTGCTCGGACTCCTGGAACGCCAGGGGGACATGCAGCTTCGCAGCGATCGCCTCGACCGCTCCTTTCACGTCGAAGAAGTCGATCGGCCGCTTCGTGTCGCCCCAGTGGGCCGCGGTCGAGCCGTACATGAGGATCCCGACGCGATGATGCTCGCGCACCTTCGCGCCGTCGCGGTGGTACGTCCGGCCCACCTCGAACAGAGCTCCGTCACGCGTGCCGTACGAGCGGTTGAACGCGGCGGTCTGGAGGAGGCCCGGGAGCATCGAAAGGCGCATCGACGCGATGTTCTCGTTCAGCGCGTTCGCGACCGTCAGCGGCTGCTCGTCGGAGAACAGCGGGTTGTGCTCCGGATGGATGAACGAGTAGTTCACGACTTCGGTGAGACCGCATCCGACGAGGATCCGGCGGATCTCGTCCTCGGTGTCACCGATGACGTACGGGCGCGTGTCGCCGGTCGTGAGTCGCGGAAGCGACGCCGGGACCTTGTCGTAGCCGTAGAAGCGGAGGACCTCCTCGATGAGGTCGATCTCCTCGAAGATGTCGCCGCGATACGTCGGCACCGTGACCCGGAGGTCGTCGCCTGCAGACTCGACACCGAAGCCGAGCCGTCGGAAGAGCTCGAGCGCCCACGCGATCGTCACGGCACCTCCGGACTGCTGAGCGAGCCGCGCAGCACGAAGGGTGAGAGCTCGCGGCTGCGTTTCGACCGCAACGACGTCGATGATGTCGCCGTCGCGGCGCCCGCCGGCGAGCTCGGCGATCATCCGGGCCGCGAGGTCGATCGCCTGGACCGTGTCGTTCGGGTCCGCGCCGCGCTCGAAGCGGTACGAAGCATCGGTCTTGAGGCCGAGGCGCCGCGCGGTCTTTCGGATGACTGAGGGATCGAACCACGCGCACTCGAGCAGCAGGTCGGCCGTCTCGTGCTCGATCTCGCTGTTGGCACCGCCCATCACGCCGCCCAGTCCGACCGGGCCGTTCGCGTCGGCGATGACGACGGTGTCGCGGTCGATCTTCCGCTTCTCGCCGTCGAGCGTCTGCATCACTTCGCCGTCACGCCCAGCGCGGACGATGATCGTCGCACCGCCGACTCGCTTGAGGTCGTACGCGTGCATCGGATGACCGACGCCGATCATCGCGTAGTTCGTGACGTCGACGACGTTGTTGATGGGGCGCAGTCCCACGGCGGTCAGCCGCTGCTGGACGACTTCCGGCGACGGGCCGACCTTCACCCCGCGAATGACGAGACCGCTGAAGCGGCGGCACATCCCGGGCGCTTCGATCCGAATCGTGACGCTGTCGTGCGTCGGAACGGTCGCGAGCGCTGCCGTGTAGCTTTCCGGCTGCCTGACCTCGCGTCCGAGCGCGGCGGCAAGCTCCCGGGCCATGCCGAGGTGCGACATCGCGTCGACCCGGTTCGTCGTGATCTCGAGGTCGAATACGAGGTCGTCACCATGCCGTTCCGTCGCCTCCACCGCATGCCCGATCTCGGTGAACCGACGCGCGAGCTCGTCGTCGGAGAGGTCGGTAATGTCGATGAAATCATTGAGCCAGAGGCGCGAGAGTTTCATGGGACGCGGATTGTACCCGGTGGGCGGAATTCAGGCGCCCTCGGACGTGAAGGAAGTAAGAAGTATGAAGTCTGAAAAAGAGGCATTCCTCTCATACTTCATACTTCTTACTTCTTACTTCCTTCAGAACGTGACTCTTCCAAGCACTTCCTCCGCGGCGTCGTGCGGACTGCTTCTCTTCTGCAGCACCCGTTCGAGGAGTTCCTCCCACGCGTCGCGCCCGACCGTCCCGCCGATCAGACGGTCCATGAACCGTTCCTTCAGCAGGGTTTCGATCCGGATCCGCACCCGCTCGCGGCTGCGCCGCTCGAGCTCACCCGATGCGCTCAGGTGCTCGAAGTGCTTCCCGATCGCCTCGTCGAGCTCGGCGATTCCCTCCGACCTCGACGCCACCGTCTTGACGATCGGGGGGACCCAGGCGCCGTGCTCTTCGACCAGAGACATCATCATCGTGACTTCGGTGACGGTCTTGTCCGCGCCAGGCCTGTCGGCCTTGTTCACGACGAAGACGTCGCCGATCTCCATGATGCCGGCCTTGATCGCCTGGATGTCGTCGCCCATGCCAGGCACGAGGACGACGACATTGGTCTGGACGGTCCGCACGACCTCCACCTCGTCCTGCCCCACTCCCACGGTCTCGACGAGGACGACGTCGAAGCCTGCAGCGTCGAGGATGTCGACCACGTCGTTCGTCGCTCGCGTGAGACCGCCGAGAAAGCCGCGTGTGGCCATCGAGCGGATGTAGACGCCGCGGTCGGTGTAGAGGTCGGCCATCCGGATGCGGTCGCCGAGGATCGCGCCGCCGGTGAATGGCGAGGTCGGATCGACCGCGATGATCGCGACGCGCTTGTCCTGCCGCCGGTACTGCTTCGCGAGCGACGCGACGAGCGTCGACTTGCCGGCGCCCGGCGAGCCGGTGATCCCGATGATCCGCGCACGTCCCGTCGAACCGTAGATCTCCGCGAGAACCCTCGCGGAGTCCGGATCGTTCGACTCGATGAGCGAGATCGCCTGGGCGAGCGGCCGGTGGCGTCCAGTGAGGACGCCTTCGATCAACGCGTTCCTGTCCATCCTCAGCGTGGCGCTCAGAGCGCCGGGACCACCCCGGAGAGGAGGTTGCGGGCGATGACGAGGCGCTGGATCTCGCTCGTTCCCTCACCGATCGTGCAGAGCTTCACGTCGCGGTAGTACTTCTCCGCCGGGAACTCCTTGATGAATCCGTAACCGCCGAAGATCTGCACGCCCTTCTCCGTCGCACGCACGGCAACCTCGGAGGCGTACAGCTTCGCCATCGCCGAGAACTGGGTCACCTTCTCGCCCGAGTCCTTGATCGCGGCAGCGCGGTACGTCAGAAGGCGCGCGGCGTCGATCTCGGTCGCCATGTCGGCGAGCATGAACTGGATCGCCTGGAACTCCGCGATCGGCTTGCCGAATGCGATGCGCTGCTTCGCATAGTCGCGCGCCGCTTCGTACGCACCGCGTGCGACGCCGAGGGAGAGGGCCGCAATCGAGATGCGGCCTCCGTCGAGGATCTTCATCGAGTCGATGAAGCCGTAGCCGATCTTCCCGAGCACGTTCTCCTCGGGAACCCGGCAGTCCTCGAGGACCAGCTCCGCCGTGTCGGACGTCCGCATCCCGAGCTTGTTCTCCTTCTTGCCCGGGCGGATCCCCTTGCGATCCATCTCGACCGCGAACGCCGTGATGCCGTGCTTCTGGTCATTGCGATCGGTGACCGCCAGGACGACCGAGATGTCGGCGTAGGTCGCGTTCGTGATGAAGTTCTTCGTGCCGTTCAGCACCCACTCGCTTCCGTCTTTCACGGCAACGGTGCGCATGCCGGACGCGTCGCTTCCGGAGCCCGGCTCCGTCAGCGCCCACGCACCGATCCACTCGCCGGTCGTGAGCTTCGGCATCCACTTCTTCTTCTGCTCCTCGTTTCCGGCAAGGAAGATGTGCCCCGAGCAGAGCGAGTTGTGCGCGGCAACGGTCAGCGCGACCCCGCTCTCGACGACTCCGAGCTCCTCGATGATGTTGACGTAGTCGATGTAGCTGAGGCCCGCGCCGCCGTACTCTTCCGGAAAAATCGCTCCGAGCATGCCGAGCTCGCCGAGCTTCTTCACGGTCTCGAGTGGGAACTTCTGCGCCTCGTCCCACTCCATGACATGAGGCTTCACTTCGGTCTCGGCGAAATCGCGGACCATTTGCTGGATCTGGCGCTGCTCGTCTGTCAGACGGAAATCCATTCCGTGCCTCCGGGTTTTCTGGGGTTCAGCGCGTCTCGCGTACGGCGTCTCGCGGCAGGAGGCGGATTCTATCCCGACGCGCAGGCGAATCGTCCCTCCCCTACAATGTTCGCAGTCAGTCCCGAGGAACCCCATGAAGATCAAAGCTCTCACAGTGGCAGTGGCCGCGATTCTCTTCACCGTCGCGGCGAACGCCCAGCAGAACGTCAACCGCGTGAAACCCGCGCCGTCGCCGACCGGCTTCCGGGCCGAGTTCATCGCGAACCTCGACGACGTCGCGTCGAAGTACATGGACCTGGCGGAGTCGATTCCGGCGGACAAGTACGGCTGGCGGCCAGTCCGGGGCGTGCGCTCGATCAGCGAGGTGTTCGTCCACATCGCCGCCTCGAACTACTTCCTCGCGACTTATGCCGGTGCGAAGGCGCCGGCGGGCCTGGACGGCGACATGGAGAAGGACATCACCGCGAAGGCGGCCGTGCTCCTCGAAATGAAGAAGTCATTCGAGTTCCTCCGGAACCATGCGCGGAACCTGACCGATGCCCAGTTGGAGTCGGCCGTCCGGATGTTCGATTCGAAGACCACGTTCCGCGGCGTGCTCCTGACCATCATCAGCCACATCCACGAGCACCTCGGGCAGGCCATCGCATACGCCCGCATGAACGGCGTCGTCCCGCCGTGGAGCAGGTAGGAAAGAAGAGTGAAGAGTGAAGGGGCTTGTCGGCCCCTTTTTCACTCTTCACTCTTCACTCTTCTGACTTCAATTGCAGCCCCGTCCCGCGGGGCTTCCGATCCCTCACGTGGGGGCTGGAGCGGCGCAGCGGTCGCGGCGGGAGGTCGTGCCCGAGCCGCCGGCACCGACCGCGAAGGTCGAGATCAGCTTCTGGACATCCGAGGTCCCGCACGAAGGGCAGTGAACGTGGGTCAGATCGCTCGAGGAGACGAGGTCCTCGAAACGCTCTTCACAGTCGCGGCAGACGAATTCGAACAGCGGCATATCGGGATGCAGTAAACGGCAGGTGCCGATCCGGAAGCGGTGACGATCCGCACAGCGGTCTCGCTTCGGGGGCGGTCTTGGGTGTCATCCTGAGCCGGCGGAGCGACGAAGGAGCGAAGCACGGCGAAGGACCCCCTGCAACTGGGCGGGCGGGCGGGGGAAGACGGAGCAGCGTGCGGCCCCCGCCTCGCCGGCACAGAATCAGGGGGTCCTTCACCGTCCTCAGCCCCTCCGGGGCATCGGCGGTTCAGGATGACACGCGCGGGCCCACCCGGCCTCAGTCCTTCTTCATTCCCTTGCGCGCGCGGACGATGAAGTGGATCGGGGATCCGATGACGCCGAACGCCTCGCGGAACTGGTTCTCGAGGTAGCGCTTGTACGAGAAGTGCAGCGGCTCATCGACGTTCGAGAAGACGGCGAGGGTTGGCGGCGAGGCCTTCAGCTGCGTCATGTAGTAGAAGCGCCGCTGCTTGCCGCGCACGGTCGGCGGATGATGCGCCGTCACCGCCCGCTCGAGGACCGCGTTCAGCTCGGACGTGCGGAAGCGTTTCCGATAGCCGGCAATCACGTCGTCGATGCGGTCGAAGATCTTCTCGACCCGGCGCCCACTCTTCGCGGAGATGAACTCGAGCGGCGCGTATGAGAGGAACTTCAGACGGAACCGCGTCTGCTCCTCGAACTTCTTCGAGTCGTCCTGCGGATGCTCGCCGATGTCCCACTTGTTGGCGAGGAGGATGGCTGCTTTCCCCGCTTCTTCCGCGTAGCCGGCGACCGTCGCGTCCTGACCCGTGACCCCCTCGGTCGAGTCGATCATCACCAGCGCGATGTCGCAGCGCTCGATCGCCTTCCGCGCCGAGATGACCGCCAGCTTCTCCGCTTCGTCCGTCGTCTTCCCTTTCCGGCGGATTCCGGCGGTGTCGATGATGATGTACTTCCGACCGTTCCTCTCCAGCTCGGAGTCGATCGCGTCGCGAGTGGTGCCGGAGATCGGCGAGACCACGGCGCGCTCCTCGCGGAGCAGGCGATTGAGGAGCGAGGACTTCCCGACGTTCGGCCGGCCGATGATCGCCACCCGGATCGGGGCGTCGACGTCATCCTCTTCCGCTTCCTCGGAACCGGCTGGAACGACCTCGCCGATGAGGTCGATCAACTCGTCGATTCCCTCGCCATGCTCCGCCGAGATCGGGATCAGGCGCTCGAATCCGAGCGACCAGAACTCGGCGGACCCTGCCTCGGCGTCCCTGCGGTCGACCTTGTTCACGAGGACCACGGTCTTCGCCCCTTCGGGCCGGAGCTCCTGCGCGATCTCGGAATCCTCGGAAAGAATGCCGGACGCCCCGTCGACGACGAAGAGGATGAAGTCGGCGTCGAGAAGAGCTGCCTGCGCCTGGGCCTTGATCTCGTTCGCGAACGCCGACATCGGCGAATCGCCGTACTCGAGTCCGCCGGTGTCGGTCAGCTCGTAGCGACGGCCGTCGTCGAGCGACACGATCTCGCTGAGGCGGTCGCGCGTCATCCCCGGCAGGTCGTGGGTCAGCGCACGCCGCTTTCCGGCGAGACGGTTGAAAAGCGTCGACTTGCCGACGTTCGGCCGGCCGACGATGACGATCTTCTTGAGTGTTTTTTCAGACATGAGGGGCAACGGCCGGCATTCTGTCGCCATCCGCCGGATTGTCAATGCGGCAGACGCCCAAGCACTGGCCGCCACTCGACGAGTGGCAAAAGCCGCGCCGCCGCGTAAAACAGGAGCGCGCCGGCCGCCGTGTTGAAGAAATTCAGGGCGCCGTTGGTCACCGGACGCGCCTGCCTCCGGTTCCAGCTGCCCGCCACGCTCTCGAGCCAGGAGCCGACACAGGCCGCCGCCGTCAGCGCTGCCACGAGACGCCAGCTGAACACCGTGGCATACGC
>JBAQWH010000486.1:0-2645 GCA_049298815.1 Thermoanaerobaculia bacterium
ACGTCAAGCCGCGTCTTCCGCGCTTTCACGGCACGTCAGCGCTGCCCGGCGGCGACCGGAAACGCTTCCGGCGAGTGCATCCCACGCAGGAACTGGAGCACGCGTCGCGCGATCCCCTCGGCGTGCAGGTCGTACTGCGCGCGGAGGATGTCCTGCGAGCCGTGATGCACGTACTCGTCGGGGATGCCGATCCGGTGGAAATGCACGCCCGAGATTCCGAGCTCCTGCGCGCGCTCCATCACCGCCGAGCCGAAGCCGCCGGCGAGCGAGCCTTCCTCGACCGTGATCACGTGCGAACCGCTGCGGCAGACCTTCCGGATCATCTCGTCGTCGAGCGGCTTGATGAAGCGGCCGTTCACGACAGCGACGTGCAGTCCCTCGCGCTCGAGCATCTCCGCGGCCTGGACAGCGGGCCAGACTTCGTTGCCGATGGCGAAGATCGCCGCGTCCGCCCCTTCGCGCATCAGCTCGGCCTTCCCGATCGGCAGCGCCTTCAGCTCCGGGTCGAGCGCGACACCGACGCCGTTGCCACGCGGATAACGCACGGACACCGGGTGGCCGCACTCGAAGGCGGTCTTCAGCATGTGCCGCAGCTCGTTCTCGTCGCGAGGAGCCATGCAGATCATGTTCGGGAAGATCCGCAGGTACGCCATGTCGTAGATGCCGTGATGCGTCGGGCCGTCGGCTCCCGCGATGCCACCACGGTCGAGCGCGAAGACGACCGGCAGGTCCATGATCGCGACGTCGTGGAACACCTGGTCGAAGGCTCGCTGGAGGAAGGTCGAGTAAATCGCCGCGATCGGTTTCAACCCCTGCGTGGCCAGGCCGCCGCAGAACGTGATTCCGTGCTCCTCGGCGATCCCGACGTCGAACATCCGGTCGGGATAGATCTTCTGGAACTTGTCGAGACCGGTCCCTTCCGGCATCGCTGCCGTGACCGCGACGATCTTCGGATCGGCTTCCGCGAGCTCGACCATCGTGTCGGCGAAGACCGCGGTGTAGGTGGGCGGCTGCGACTTGTCGGCTTTCCTGCTCTCGCCCGAGACCATGTCGAACGGGTTCACCCCGTGCGACCAGATCGGCTTCTTCTCGGCCGGCCCGTAGCCCTTCCCCTTCTTGGTGAAAACGTGAACGATGAGCGGCCCCGGGTAGTCGCGATGCTTTTCGAACAGGTCGAGGAGCAACGGCAGGTCGTGGCCGTCGTACGGCCCGATGTACTTGATGCCGAGCTCCTCGAACAGGGTGCCCGGGACGACCGTGTGCTTGATCAGTTCCTCCATCTCGGAGGCGAGCCCGTGGAGCTTGCCGCCGACGACCGGGATCCGGTCCATCACGGCCTTCGCGAGATCCTTGGCCTGGTTGTAGCGCTGGCCCTTGATGATCTGGTTGAGGTAGCCGGAGATCGCACCGACGTTCGTCGAGATCGACATGTCGTTGTCGTTCAGGACGATGATCATCTTCCGCTTGAGGTGGCCGACCTGGTTGAGCCCTTCGAAGGCGAGGCCGCCCGAGAGCGCGCCGTCACCGATGATCGAGACGACCCGGTAGTCTTCCTTCCGGAAATCGCGGCCGACGGCGATGCCGAGGCCGGCCGAGATCGAGGTCGAGGCATGCCCCGCATTGAAGACGTCGTACTCCGACTCCTCCCGCTTGCAGAAGCCGGAGATTCCGTTGTGCTGACGGATCGTCTCGAACGTGTCGCGGCGGCCGGTGATGAGCTTGTGCGGATAGCTCTGGTGTCCGGTGTCGAACACGATCTGGTCGCGCGGCGTGTCGAAGACGTAGTGGAGCGCGAGCGTCAGCTCCACGATCCCCAGGTTGCCGCCGAAATGGCCCCCGACGCGGGAGACCACGTCGATCATCATGTCGCGAATCTCCTGGGCGACCTGAGGGAGCTGCTTCCGGTCGAGGGCGCGGAGGTCGTGCGGCGTGTTGATCGAGTCGAGTAGTCGAGCCATTTGCTTTGATGCTCCCGGCGGCTCCTCAGGAGCGGCGTTCGCAGATCAAACGCGCCACCGGAGCCAGATAGTTCACAGGGCCGGCGATGATATCAGCGTTCTCGAGGGCGACCCCGAGAAGGCGGGCGATCTCTTCTCTCGCGGCGTCCACTCCCAGCAGCGCGGGGAATGTGAGTTTCCCTTGCGCAACATCCTTGCCGGCGGTCTTACCGAGGGTTGCAGACGACTCCTCGATGTCGAGCAGGTCGTCGACGATCTGAAAGGCGAGCCCGACTGCATCGCCGTATCGCTCGAGCGCCGCCAGCTGCGCCTCGGAAGCTCCCCCGAGAACGCCGCCGAGGAGGACCGATCCGGTGAGCAGCTTGCCGGTCTTGTTGCGGTGGATGAACTCGAGGTCGCGCAGCAGCTCCTCGCGGTCGCTCTTCCGCTCCTGCAGCCGTTCGGCCTCGAGGTCAGCGACCTGTCCGCCGATCATGCCGCGCGAGTCGACGGCGGTCGCGGCGAGCTGCATCGCGCGGAGCTGGCGTCCGGCATCGATCCCCGCGATCGGTCGCGCCAGCCAGGCGAACGCCTCGGTGAGGAGCGCGTCGCCCGTGAGGATGGCCATCGCTTCGCCGAACACCACGTGCGTCGTCTTACGGCCGCGACGGAGCTCGTCGTTGTCGAGTGCCGGGAGGTCGTCGTGGA